>SLQN01000324.1 GCA_007131465.1 Paracoccaceae bacterium | reverse complement strand
CACGGCCTGCGCAAGGGCGGCAGTCGCCGCCACATTCGGCCCCTGCATCGCCCCGTCGCGGTTGATATCCGTATAGATCAGTGCCGCAACACCTGCATCCTCGAACTGGCGGGCAAGTGTTGTCACGTCGATATCGGTCTCCTCGGCCCAGCCCTGGGTGGCCACGCGCCCCTCGCGCGCGTCGATCCCCACAGCCACCTGGCCCGGAAAGGCCGCTGCCGCTTCGCGCACAAGGGCAGGGTTCTCCACCGCGACCGTGCCCAGAATGACGCGCCGCAGGCCGCGCGCCAGCCACCCTTCGATTGTCGCCATGTCGCGGATGCCACCGCCAAGCTGGCAAGGGATGTCCACGGCATCCAGAATGGCTTCGACCGCCGCTGCATTCACCGGTGCACCGGCGAAAGCCCCGTTCAGATCGACCAGATGCAGCCATTCCGCCCCGGCATCCGCGAAGGTGCGGGCTTGCGCGGCGGGATCATCATTGAAGACGGTCGCCTGCATCATCTCGCCCTTGTACAGGCGCACACAGGCCCCGTCCTTCAGGTCGATTGCCGGGTAAAGGATCATGCGACGCGCCTCTCGAGCTGGTGAAGATGCGCGCCTTCTACCCTGTCAGGGCGCGCAGGAAAACCACCAAAACCGCCAGGCTCTCGCCCTGTCTGACAGGCTTCAGACCTTGCCGCCTGCGATCACCCGCAAGACAGGGGCGGCGGGAGCAAGCGGTGCGCGCGCGAGGTCCTGCGCCTTTGCCAGCGTGAAGCGGCGCGGGGTGCGACCGGGCGTGCCGGTCCTGTCGATGACACCCAGAATGCGGGTGATGCGCCCGGCATCATCGGTCAGGGGCAACAGCGCAAGGCTGGCCGAAAGGCCGGGCAGGCCGAACCCGCTTTCGCCTTGCAGCGACAGCATGACGCGTGCCCCCAGCGCGACCTGTTCCAGGGCATCCGTGATGTCCTGCCGCGCCGCGCCATGAAACAGGACGGTCAGCGGCATGCCGCGCATGTCCATGCCCATCAGATCCTCGATCCGATGGCCGCAAAGCCGGAACCGTGCCACCCGCGGGGTGATGATTTCCGCCAGAAACACATCGGGCAGGGACTGCGCCAGTGCTGTGGCCTCGATCTGGCTGCGGCGGGGCGGCTGATTACCCTCGCGCAGGCTGGACCAGTAGCGGATGACATCGTTCAGGCGCGTGCCGGAATGGTGCAAGGCTTCAACAGCCGGTAGCGGCTTCAACACATTATCGGTCATATCTTTTCCCCTTGTCGGGCGCGCCTCGGTCTCTTGCCGCACCCGTTTCCAAGCCTGCGCGTCCGGTCACCCTTAACCCTATGGCAAGCACCCTTAACGAGACTTTAATACCTCGAATTCCCCTCGATTTCTTCCTGATTTTGTGAATTTGGTTAAGGCGACACCGGACAACGGGTCTAAAGCAGAGAAAGGCGCGCGATGCAGTCAATGACAGGCTATGCCAGCCATAACGCGACGCATGCCCTGGGCGATGCGCGGATCGAGGTGGAATGGGACCTGCGCGCAGTCAATGCCCGCGGGTTTGATTTGCGCCTGCGGCTTCCAGAAGGGTTTGGAATTTTTGAAAAATTTATCCGCGAAACGCTTGGCGCGAGGGTCGCGCGTGGTTCGGTTTCGCTGGGCCTTCGGGTCCGCATTGTCAAGGCCGCGCAAGGGCTGTCCATCGACGAGGACGCCTTGCAAACGCTGCTGTCGGCAGTGGAGTCCGTCCAGCGGCAGGCCAGTGCAGCCGGGGTCATTCTGACCGCTCCTGGTGCGCTGGATCTGCTCGGCTGGCGTGGAATCCAGTCACAGGGTCACGATCCTGCCTTATTTCCACCAGAATCACTCGGGCCGATCCTTGCTTCGGATCTGGAGGTATTGCTGTCGCAACTTGACGCGATGCGGTGCGTTGAAGGGGCCGCGCTGGCAGGGGTTCTGTCGCGCCAGATCGAGGAGATCGCAGCGCTGACCCAAGCCGCGCGCGAATTGCTGCAAAGCCGTGCGGACGCGATGCAGGCGCATTTCCACAAGGCGCTGGCGCAAGTCACCGATGCCAGCCGCGCTGACCCCGCGCGACTGGAACAGGAACTCGCACTTCTGGCCGTCAAGGCCGATATTACCGAGGAACTGGACCGGCTGGAGGCGCATTGCAACGCCGCCCGCACCCTGTTGCAGACGGATGGCGCGGTCGGGCGCAAGCTGGATTTCCTGACGCAGGAATTCAACCGCGAGGCCAATACACTCTGTTCGAAGGCGCAGCATCTGGAGATGACCCGGATCGGGCTTGACCTCAAGGTCGTGATCGACCAGATGCGCGAACAGGTCCAGAATGTGGAGTGAGGCGAACGTGCGGCGCGGACTGCTGATCATCCTGTCATCACCATCGGGCGCAGGCAAGTCAACGCTCGCGCGCAGGCTGATGGATTGGGACCCGACCATCCGGTTTTCGGTCTCGGCCACCACGCGCGCCGCCCGCACGGGCGAAGTGGATGGGCGCGAATACTATTTCCGCACGCGCGCGGATTTCGAAGACATGATCGCGCGTGGCGAGATGCTGGAACATGCCGAAGTCTTCGGCAATTTCTACGGCTCGCCCAAGGCCCCGGTCGAGGCGGCGTTGCGCGACGGTCGCGACATGCTTTTCGATATCGACTGGCAGGGCGGCCAGCAGGTGCGCAACTCCAGCCTTGGACAGGATGTGGTCTCGATCTTCGTGCTGCCCCCCTCGATTGCAGAGCTTGAATCGCGGCTGCGCGCGCGGGGGCAGGACAGCGACGAGGTGATTGCCGGGCGGATGCGCAAATCGCGCGACGAGATCAGCCATTGGGCGGAATATGACTTTGTGCTGGTCAATGACGATCTGGAGCGCACCGATACGGCGCTGCGCGGTATCATTCAGGCGGAACGGTTGCGCCGCGTGCGTCAGACCGGGCTGAACGGTTTCGTGCGCGGGTTGAACGCAGAGTTCGATGCGCGCAGGGAGGGCGAAGGGGCGTAGCAGCCCGGATCGCGCAGCGCTGTGCCTCGCGCAAGGGCAGGGCGATGTTTTCATTGTGTCGCCCGATGCCCGCTGTCTGTCGGATGCGTGCAGGCAGTCACGGCAACGCACAGGCATAGTCCTGCCTGTGAGGAGCGAAGGGGCAGAACGTGACGGACGATCCGGGCATCGACAAGCAGACCCTGCGCGCACAGATGGCCGCGCGGCGCGAAAGCATCTTTCAGGCACTGGATGCTCGCGCGCAGATGCAGGCAGCCTGCGCCCATGCGCTGCGCTACGTGCAAGACGCGGGCATGTGCGATGCCGTGCTGGCCGGATACATGCCCATGCGCAGCGAAATCGACCCGCGCGCGATCATGACCGCGCATCCCGGCCCGGTCTGTGTTCCGGTTGTGCCGGGCAGGGATCAGCCGCTGGAATTCCACCGCTGGACCCTCGATACCCCGATGCAGGCAGGCCGGTTCAAGGCCCTCGTCCCGGTGCAGCGCGACCTGCTTGTGCCGCAGGTGCTGATCGTGCCCTTGCTGGCCTATGACTGGCGTGGTTTCCGCTTGGGCTATGGTGGCGGATTCTATGACCGCACGCTGGAGAAGCTGCGCGCACAAGGTCCGGTTCTGGCGATCGGTTTCGGCTTTGAGGCGCAGGAGGTGGCGCGTGTTCCGACAGAAGCAACGGATCAACGCCTTGATGCGATCATCACGCCATCGGGTCTTGTGCGGCCCCTGTAGGTCGACCAGAGCGCGCGCTTATTCCGCGCCGACAGCCCGGCTGAAATGCTTTTCGGCGTCTCCCGGCTCGGCAGGTCCTTGCAGCGGAGCGATGGGGAATTCTTCTTCCGGCAAACCTTCGCGCGACAAGAGCACGGCAACGGGCCGCGCTGCCGGAATATGCGAGCACACGATCATCACCGCCACCATGAACGGGACCGCAAGGAACATGCCCGGTATCCCCCAGACCGCCCCCCAGAACGCCAGTGAAATGATGATCCCGAAGGATGAAAGACGCAGCGTCCGGCCCATCAGCATCGGGTCGATGACATTGCCCAGCAGGAACTGCGTCATCCCGGCCAGCACGAAAATCAGCACTGCAGTCTGCGGTTCGGGGACCTGAATATAGGCGACAAGCGTCACGATCAGCGTGGCGATGATGGACCCGACCGAGGGGATGAAATTCAGCACAAAGGTCAGCAGACCCATGGCGACGGCGAATTGCAGGTCGAACACGCTCATCAGCAGGAAGATGGCAACCCCGGTGACTGTCGAAATCAGGCTTTTCACCAGCAGATACCGGTTCACCCGCCGGATGATTGACCCGATGATCGCGCTGACGCGTTGTGCCTTTGTCTTGTCAGCCATCAGGTTCTCAAGCTTGGTGTTGAACCAGACCCGTTCGGCAAACAGAAAACCCACGAACAGGATGATCAGCACGACCTGGCTGAGGATCGTGCCCGCTTGCCCGGCGGCTGTGCGCAGATAGCCCGAGATTTCGATGCTGCGCACGGTTTGCAGGACGGATTGTTCCACATCCTCACCCATCCAGGAAAACATCTGCGCAACGGCACGCTGGGCGTCATCGGTGAAGGACAGTGTGGTGCTGAGCACTGTGTTGATCTGCGATATCACCAATCCGGCCATGATCAGAAGGCTCGATGCGATCAGGAACACGGCGGCGATGGAGGCCAGCCAGTTGGCAATGCGGAACTGTCCGATGCGCACTTGCTGAATCGAATTGATTGCATCTGAGGTCAGCGAGAACAGGATGATCGCAATCGCCAGCGCGATCAGGATGAATTTCGCCTGCACCAGCAAAAACAGCACAACAGCGAAAGCGATGATCCCCATCAGCCATGTCTGCAGACGGAATTTCTCCGTGAAGGTCAGGCGGCCGATCGCACTCAGGGCGGCGGTCTTGCTCTCGTCAGGCATGAAGACAGGGTTCCGGGTTTGGGTGATCTGCGATCGACAGTATGAAATGCCGGTGCGCCCCAGACAAGGGCACATGGCCTTCATTCACAAGCAATTGCCTTGTTATATGGCTGTTTCGTGACTTTATTGCGCAATACGATGGATATATGCCGCAATCGCGCCCAACTCTTCTGGGTCAAGCTGTTGCAGGTTGCGCACCACAGCCGCCATTGTTCCTCCCACCACGTCAAATTGCGGTGTCAGGCCGCTTTCCAGATAGGCCTTGATGTCGAACTCCGACCAGGCGAATCCCTCGCCCGCAATCGCGGGGATGCGCCCCGTGCCCGATGGGTTCGGCGCGCCCATGTGCCATTGCGCGGTGTCCAGCGCGCCCAAGGCGTTGCGCGGCGTGTGACATTCGGCGCAATGCGACAAGGCTTCGGCCAGATAGCGCCCGCGTATTTCCCCGGCGCTCAGATCGCCGGTGACTACAAAATCCGCGCGCAGGTAAAGAGTTTTCCAAAGCCCCAGCGCGCGGCGGATGTTGAAGGGAAAGCCGATGTCATGCGGGCGCGAGGGCGTGGCATCCTCAGGCAGGGTCTGCATATAGGCGAACAGATGCGCGATATCCTGCGGATCGGCGCGCACATAGCTGGTATAGGGGAAAGCCGGATAGTAATGCACGCCACTCGGCGCGATGCCGCGCATCACGGCGTTGAGGAATTCCGCCTCGGTCCATGTGCCGATTCCGTGGTCCGGGTCGGGGCTGATATTGGGCGCGCGGAAAGTCCCGAACTGGGTGGCGAATTCGCGCCCGCCCGACAGCACCAGCGGGTCTGCGTCGCGCTCCGGACCGATATGGCACGACCCGCAACCTGCCGCCAGAAACACCGCTTCTCCCTTTGCCGCATCGCCTTCGAGCCCGGCAACCGCTGCACTGTCCAGCGGCCTCGGGGCCGATGCGACCCAAAGGCCCGCTGCAAGTGCCGCGCCGACAAGAGCGACGATGATCAGGGAAATGCGCAT
>SLQN01000421.1 GCA_007131465.1 Paracoccaceae bacterium | reverse complement strand
CTCGTCTACGCCTTCGACCGTGCTGCTGCGCGCGACGCGGAAGCTGATCGGCTGTTCGCCCTGAACACCGCTCAGATCCAGCCCGGCGGGGAAGATGATCGTCCCGTCCGCGCCGATGGTCACCGACACCTCGTCCCCATCGCCGATGGTGACGAAGACCTGATCCCCGTCCGGCAGATCCGGGAAGCTGCCGAATACAGCTTGGGCTGTGACCGGGCTCGCCCCGGTGAGCGCCCCGGCGTTCAGCACCGGCAGCGGCGCGGGCGCACTCTCGGAGGAAGACGACCCGCTCGCAGCCGCGACGGCGATCCCGAGACCCGCAGCGGCCACTCCGATGCCTGCGGCCCCGCCAGCCCCGGCAGCCCCGGTGCCGGCCGCAGCGATGGAGCCGACAACCTCGGCCACCAGTTCCGCAGCCGCCGCCGAAATCTGGATCGTGCCATCCGCGGCCACCTGCACGCTGGACGCCCCGACCTGCACCTGCTGGCCATTGGACAGGGTCAGTTGCGCACTGCCATCTGGATTGAGCGCCACCGAATTCACACCGGCAATATCAAGCGCATTGACCAGCGCCTGTGCCTGCGCCTGTGCCAGCAGCGGCAGCATCAGCACGGCACTGCCCAGACCTGCCGCCAGGCGGCGCTGGTTGCGGGCAATCCATTTCTGGACATAGGCCTGGCGGGCGGCAGGATCATCTTGCGCGCGCAATTGCATGGTCAAATTCGGGGTGTGCTCTGTCATGGGATCCCTCGTTCTCTCTGTCTCGACGTCGTGAGATGGGCTGAAAATGTTTCGGCTGAACTTTTGCACAGAGGCGCGCGCAATTAAAGACCGTTCCTGTCGCCCTGTGCCTTTTTTGTGATCTGTGTGACAGATCGGCGGGGCGCGAATTCCCTTTTTTAATATGCATTTCATATGCATTAAGGCCCGGATCGCGGATCTGCGCGCCTCCGGGCATATCCTGCACTGCGGCGGCAGACCTTCTTGCGCCTGAACTGGCCCCGAACTTGCGCAGAAAACAGAAGTTTCGGCGCGGCTCCGGCCCTGTGCCCTGCCTGTGGCAGCCAGGATCGGGGCGCAGATATTGACACGCGCGCGCGGGCGCAATAACGCTTCCCCGCAACAGGGCGCAAGCCGCTGATCTGGACAGGACATGCATTGTAATATCTGTGGCGGCACCGAGTTCGTGACACTGAAGAAACGTGGCCCTGTCAGATGCGCGAGCTGCATGTCCCTGGAACGCACGCGGCTTTTGTGGCTTCATATCGAGCGTCTGCAGGTCCAGCCCGGGTGGCGGGTGCTGCATCTGGCGCCGGAGCGCGGGGTGTACCAGCGGCTGACACAGATGCTGGCGCCCGGAAATTACACTGTCGCCGATTTCGATCCGACAGGCTATCCTTTCGCCCCCGATTGCGTTCAGATCGACCTGACTTGCATGGAGGACTGGCCGTCCGATCATTACGATCTGATCATCCATTCGCATGTGATCGAGCATATCCCGGCGACGCTGGCCTATCCGATCTTTCATCTGCACCGGATGCTGAAGCCCACAGGCACACATCTTTGCGTCATCCCCTTTCTGCCGGGGGATTATGACGAGTGCTTCGGTCTTATCGGCAAGAACGAGCGCCTGCGCCGTTTCGGGCAGAGTGACCATGTGCGCAGGCTTGGCACGGAGGATCTGCACGCACATCTCGGCAGCATCGTTACCCTGCCTGCCGTGCCCGATGCGCGGGAGTTTTTCAGCGAAGACACGCTGCGGGACGCGAATATTCCCGAAAGCGACTGGAGCGGGTTCCATATCGGCACGGTTCTTGCGTTGCGCAAGCAGGATTACAAGCTGAGCCTGTGACGGGATCAGACCGGGCGCGCCGGAAGGGGGACACCCTGTCTGGCTGGCCTGCCGTCTGCGGGATCTTTTCGTCGCTGATATTTTCGCCTATGGCAGAAATATGGCAATGACGCGTTCTCTCCGCCACCTATGGGCTGCCCGGTGATATCGCCCGCCGGGCTGATGGCGTTCCTGCGACGCTACATGCAGGCCAATCTGGTGCTGCAGGGCCGTCCCCGCGCCCTGCTGGACAGTGCCGGCACCCCGATCGGCCGAATCGAGAGCCTGACGCTTGCGGCGGGGTTTGTCACCGTGACGGGCCAGTGCCGGGGCGGTGAGATCGCGCTCGACCTGGCCGAGATGTCCGCGCGCGCGCAGATCGCAGGGGCGCAGGCGGGGTTCCGGCTGACCCTGCCCTGGCCGCCGGACCTGTCGATGCGGCACGCCCGGTTGCAACTCACGCCTGCGGCCGCGCCGTCACAAGCGCTGGATCTGCCGCATCCTTTCGTGCCGATGCTGCGCCAGGGCCTGAGATTGATGCGGACCCTCGCGCAGTTCCTGCCCGATTACTGGCGCTGGCTGCGCCATGGGGATCTGCGCGCCCGGGGCCGGATCAAGGATGTCCTGGGATTCGGGCCACGCCGTCCCGGCGGGCCGCTGCACGCTGATCTGCATGCGCTTCTGCCCGCGGGGACCGGGCAGGCCCGTCCGGCACGACCGGACCCCGAGCCCGAAACTGAACCAGAAACCGGGCCAGATACTGGGCCAGATACTGGGCCAGAAACCGGGCGAGATACCGGGCCAGCGACGATCGTGCTGCCCGTGTTCAACGCGCTGGACCTGCTGCGCGCGTGTCTGGCGCGGCTGGAACGGACCGAGGGGGCGTGGCATCTGATCGTGATCGAGGATTGCTCGACCGACCCCGCGCTGCGCCCGTGGCTGCGCGACTGGGTGGCCCGCCAGCCCGACGGGCGCGTCACCCTGATCGAGGCCCCCGAGAACCGGGGCTTCATCGCCAGCGTGAATGCGGCCTTTGCCGAGATCCTGCGCCGCCCGGCCGCGCAGACCGGGCCAGTGGTGCTGCTCAATTCCGACGCATTGGTGCCGCCGGGCTGGCTGTCGCGGTTGCTGGCCCCGTTGCTGGCCGATTCGCGCGTGGCCAGCGTGACGCCCTTCTCGAATGATGCCGAGATCTTCTCGGTGCCGGCGATCTGCGCGCGCCAGTCGCTGGCACCGGGTCAGGCGCTGCGCATCGATGCGCTGGCCGCGCGCCTGCCCGCGGCGCTGCGGTGCCATGAGGCGCCCACGGGGGTCGGTTTCTGCATGGCGCTGTCGCGGGCGTTTCTGGAGCAGGTGCCGCGTTTCGATCCGGCCTTCGGGCGCGGCTATGGCGAAGAGGTCGACTGGTGCCGAAGGACGCGCGCGCGCGGGGGGCGGCATCTGGGCCATGCGGGGCTGTTCGTCGAGCATCGCGGCGGCGCAAGTTTCGGCTCCGAGGAAAAGCGCCGCCTGATCGCGCGCAACAATGCCGAGATCACGCGGCGCTATCCGGGCTATGACCGCGCGGTGCAGGATTTCATCCTGGCCGACCCGCTGCGCAGTGCCCGCATGGCGCTGGCCCTGGCCTGGGCGGGCAGCACGGTGCCGGCGGGGCAGGGCGTTCCGGTCTATCTGGCCCATGCGATGGGGGGCGGGGCCGAGCATTGGCTGGCCGCGCGCATTGCCACGGATGCGCAGGCGGGGCAGGGCGCTGTCGTGCTGCGTGTGGGCGGGCCGCAGCGCTGGCAACTGGAAGTGCATGGCGCGGGCGGTGCGGTCTCTGGCTGGAGCGACGATTTCGAGGTGATCCGCGCCTTGCTGGCGCTTTTGCCCGCGCGCGCGATCTTCTATTCCTGCGGGGTTGGCGATTCCGACCCGTTCAGCCTGCCCGGCCATCTGCTGGCGCTGCATCAGGGCGACCAGGACCGGATCGAGGTCCTGCTGCATGATTATTTTCCGGTCTCGCCGGCCTTCACCTTGCTCGATCGGCAGGGGCGCTACCGTGGCCTGCCTGCTGGCGATGATCCCGACCATTGCACCCGCCGCCCGGATGGCAGCCTTGTCACGCTTGCGGACTGGCAGGCGGAATGGGGGCGGCTGATGGCGCGCGCCGCGCGGCTCCGCTGCTTTTGCCCCTATAGCGCGGATCTGCTGGCCCGGGTCTGGCCGGATCTTGCGGATCGCATCCGGATGATCCCGCATACGCTGATCATGCCGGAGGCTGCCGCGCTGCCTGCCCCCCGGGTGGCTGCTGCACAGCCCGAGGGGCCTGAGGGATCTGTGCATGTGGCGGTGCTGGGCAATATCGCGCCGCATAAGGGTGCCGCTCTGGTGCAACGCCTGGCGCGGATGCCCGCCCGCGCGCGGGGCTTCGAGATGATGCTTCTGGGCAATATCGATCTGGCCTATCCGCTGCCGCTGGGTTTTCGCGTGCATGGCGATTACCGCCCCGAGGATATCCCCCGCCTGCTGCGCCATTACCGAATCACGCATTGGCTGATCCCCTCGGTCTGGCCCGAAACCTTTTCCTTCACCACCCATGAAGCGCTGGCGACGGGTCTGCCGGTCCTGGCCTTCGATATCGGCGCGCAGGGCGATGCTGTGGCCGCCGCGGCGAATGGCCATCTGCTGGCCTATGACCCGGATGCCGATCTGGCCGCACGCATCCTCGCGGCCCTGCGCAGGCGGGAGATCTCGCACTGATCAGACCGCAAGCGGGTCCGACAGGCGGTCGCGGGCTGCGGCGCGGTTGCGCGCAAAACCCCTTCCGGAAAGCTGAGCCAAGCGTCCGCTGCTGCGCCGGCGTCACGCGCGCTGCGCGAAAAAGCGCAGGCCCCCTTGTCAGCCCCGCACAAACCGCGCAAACGCTTGGCAAGGACATTCCGCAGACGCGCAAAAGGACATCGAGATGAAAATTGCAGTTGCCGGTCTGGGCTATGTGGGCCTGTCAAACGCCATTCTTCTGGCCCAGCACAATACAGTGACAGCGCTGGATGTGACGCAGGCGCGGGTGGATATGGTCAATGCGCGCCAGTCGCCTGTCCAGGATACGGAATGCTCGGAGTATCTGGCCCATCACAGGCTGGGTCTGACGGCGACAACCGATCCGGAGACGGCATATCGGGGCGCGGAATTCGTCATCATCGCAACGCCGACCAATTATGATCCGCAGACCAATGCCTTCGATACCTCCAGTGTCGAGAGCGTGATCGAGACCGTGCGCAGCATCGCGCCTGGGGCCGTGATGGTGATCAAATCCACCATCCCTGTGGGGTTCGTGGACCGCATCCGCCGCGAGAAGCAGACCGAAAACGTGATCTTCTCGCCCGAATTCCTGCGCGAAGGGCGCGCGCTTTACGACAACCTGCACCCGTCGCGCATTGTCGTCGGCGAACGCAGCCCGCGCGCGCAGGTCTTTGCCGAACTCCTGCGCCAGGGCGCGATCAGCCGCGACTGCCCGGTGCTGTTCACCGATCCGACCGAGGCCGAGGCGATCAAGCTGTTCGCCAATACCTACCTGGCGCTGCGCGTGGCCTATTTCAACGAACTGGACAGCTACGCGCTGGCCCATGATCTCGATTCGCGTCAGATCATCGACGGGGTCTGCCTCGATCCGCGGATCGGCAGCCATTACAACAACCCCTCTTTCGGCTATGGCGGCTATTGCCTGCCCAAGGACAGCAAGCAGTTGCTGGCCAATTACGCGACCGTGCCGCAGAACCTGATCGGCGCCGTGGTCGAGGCCAACCGCACGCGCAAGGATTTCCTTGCCGAGCGCATCGTGGCGGCGCATCCGCGGGTGGTGGGCATCTACCGGCTGGTGATGAAGGAAGGCTCGGACAATTTCCGCCAGTCGGCTGTGCAGGGTATCATGAAACGCATCAAGGCCAAGGGGATCGAGGTGATCATCTACGAGCCTGCGATGGCGGAAGAGCAGTTCTACAATTCCCGCGTGATCCGCGATCTGGAGGCGTTCAAGGCCGAGGCGGATCTGATCATCTCGAACCGGCGCGCGGCGGATCTGGCGGATGTGGCCGACAAGGTGATGACGCGCGATCTGTTCGGGGTGGATTGAGG
>SLQN01000092.1 GCA_007131465.1 Paracoccaceae bacterium | reverse complement strand
TATGGTTTCAAATGACTTCCGCCAAACGGAATTCCGCAATGCGATCACACATTTGAAGCTTTGTGCGACACGCGCGACTTGAGATCACCCGAATATATCTGCAAACGCAGGCATAGATTTAGATAACGCCATCGACTTAGGAAAGGTGAGCATTCATGTTATCGCGCTTAACAAAATATCTGCTTTCTGCATCGCTTTCTGACCAGGAATACGCAAACAGGCGGAGTGTTCTGAACCGGCTACGCAGGCCCCGAGGCCCTTTGGTCGAATTCGATGGAAAACGGAAGCTGTTTCGGATATCTGAAAATGGTGCCGAAATATTCATTGCCCGCAGAAGCCGCATAGCGCGTCAGCAATATGGGATTATCGCGAGACAGGAAAAGCTATTGCGCGACTATATTGTCCCGAGCGGGCTTTTGAGGGCGGGCGATGTTGTTGTGGATTGTGGCGCAAATGTTGGAGAGTTTACGCTTGGATGTGCGCGCCTTGGAGCGCGAGTTCTGGCCTTTGAGCCAGATCCTGTAGAGTATAATGCACTTGAGGCGAATAAGCAGTTGCACGAGAATATACAGACATTCAATGTTGCCTTATGGAATGAGAACTGCCGATTGAATCTTTTTGATCGTAACGACAGTGGAGATTCTAGCGTTTTCGACTGCCAAGACGCGGCGAAATGTACCGGTGTTCAGGCGTTGCGCCTTGATGCGGTGGACGAAATAGAAAGCATCTCACAGCGAATTCGTCTATTGAAACTTGAAGCCGAAGGCGCAGAACCCGAAGTTCTGGAAGGGGCTGAGGGGTTGCTGGGCCGGATTGACTACATCTCTGCTGATCTGGGGGCGGAACGCGGTCCAGAGAAGCAGCGTACAATCAGGCAAGTGAGTCGATTTTTGCATGATCGCGGCTTTGTTATGGTGGACTTCAGATTTCCGCGCCAGATCGCACTATTCGCGTCAGAAAATGCGGTATCGGATCAGATGAATCAGATTGCCTGAATGTCACAGACTGATCGTATCGTAGTCTTTGTGCCGAGCGAATGAGCATGAACCCCGTAAGTGACAGAACGCTCCTCCAGTCTATAAATGTTGTCCACGGAAATTCCACTGCTGGCGATATTAATTTGTTCGCGATAATGAAAAATGAAATGTACTATCTGCGCGCATTTCTGGATCATTACCGTAGCCTTGGCGTGGAAAAGTTCTTCATAATAGATGATGGGTCCACCGATGGGTCGTTTGAATTTCTGATCTCGCAGCCCGATTGTGCTGTCTTGCGAAGCGACTTTTCATATGGGCAACAGATCAGAATGCGTGGTCGACTGCAATTCTGGAAAGCGCGGGAGTCGCGTGCGGGAATAGAGTTCAAGAGAATTGTTCCTGCTGCCTTTAGTGCCGGGCACTGGTGCATTTATGCGGACGCCGATGAATTTCTTCTTCTCCCCAGCGAATTCAGTAGCCTGCCCCAGTATATCAAGGTTCTGGAACAGCGTCGGCTGCGGCTCGTTCTAAGTTCGATGGTCGATTTCTATCCTGCGACGTTCAAGGATTTGTCCTTGAGCAAGGAGAGCCCGAAAAGCTTCTGGGACCTTGTAGGGCAAGCCCCCTATTTTGACGCTACCCCGATGCTTGAATTTGGTGTTGACGGGATAGCTTACGTCGCCAATTTATCCGTCAATGATCGCCTTGTTCAGAAATACGGTGTTCGACACGGTACAGAAAATGAGGAACCGCAGAATGAAGCTGTTTCATCAGTCAGGAAAAAGGTTGGTCGTGGCGCAAGAAAGGTGTCGTTATTCAAGCCGGGGAATGGTCTCTATCTGAAAGGGAGTCACCGCGCGAGCATAGAGCCACCATCAGGGTTTTTGAACTGCATCGCACATTTCAAGTATACACCAGATGTTTTCCGCCGGGTTTCACTGGCACGCGAGAGCAGGGCCTGGGCGAATGGCAGCAAGAAATATGATATTCTAGCGGCTTTGCTGGAGGCTATGGAGACCGGGGATGACACCTTTCTGACCCGGGACAGTGTGCGTTTCGAGAGCGTGACCCAGCTTGAGGCCTGCAAGAATATCATATTTCCGTCGCAATGAGGGGGCAGTTGTCAGCTTGCACCGGCAACAGGGCCTGATGCGCGAATGACAGCCAGTGAACGTTTTCAGAGATACAGCATGAACAATACCAATGCTCTAGCAGTCATCGGGCTGGGCTATGTCGGGCTCCCCCTTGCGGTAGAATTTGCAAAGCATCGTCCGGTGATCGGCTTCGACATCGACGCCGGACGGATCGTCGAGTTGCGGGCTGGTAAAGATCGCACGCGGGAAGTTTCCGCCGAGGAGATGGGTCTTGCCAACAAGCTGACCTTTTCTGACGACCCAGAGGCGTTGCGCGCGGCGCGGATCTACATCATCACGGTTCCGACACCGATTGACGCGGCGCGCCGCCCCGACCTTGGGCCGCTCCTGCGGGCCTCTGAAACGGTTGGCGGCGTTCTGTCGCCAGGCGATATCGTGATTTATGAAAGCACGGTTTATCCAGGCGCGACCGAAGAGGATTGCGTGCCTGTGCTCGAGCGAGCGTCCGGGCTGCAATTCAACAAGGATTTCTTTTGCGGATACAGCCCCGAGCGGATTAACCCCGG
The DNA here is from genome assembly GCA_007131465.1 of Paracoccaceae bacterium. Lineage (GTDB taxonomy): Bacteria > Pseudomonadota > Alphaproteobacteria > Rhodobacterales > Rhodobacteraceae > Roseinatronobacter. The sequence goes on along the minus strand of SLQN01000092.1, from coordinate 3,314 downwards.
CGACAAGACGCACCGGCTGGCCACCATCACCAAGGTCACGTCCGGATCGACACCCGAAGTGGCCGATGAGGTTGACGCGCTCTATGCGTCGATCGTGACCGCAGGAACCTGGAAGGCAGAGAGCATTCGCGTGGCTGAAGCCGCGAAAGTGATCGAGAATACCCAGCGCGATATCAATATCGCGCTGATCAATGAACTGGCGATGATCTTCAACCGTATGGGCATTGATTCCGAAGCTGTGCTGAAGGCCGCAGGGACGAAATGGAATTTCCTGCCGTTTCGGCCGGGTCTGGTGGGCGGACACTGCATCGGCGTCGACCCCTATTATCTGACCCACAAGGCCGAGGCGCTTGGCTATCACCCGCAGATGATCCTTGCCGGGCGGCGGATCAACGACGGAATGGGAAGCTATGTGGCCAGCCAGTTGATCAAGGCGCTGTTGAAGAAACGCATTCATGTTGATGGCGCAAAGGTGCTTGTCCTCGGGCTGAGCTTCAAGGAAGATTGCCCCGACCTGCGCAACACGCGTGTGGTCGATGTGATCCGTGAATTGCAGGAGTATGGGGTCACTGTGGACGTGCATGACCCCTGGGCAGAACCGGGTGACGCGCTTCATGAATACGGCATCCGCCTGATCGAGACCCCGCAGGCCGGTGCCTATGACGGGATCGTGCTGGCGGTCGCGCATGGTGCTTACCGCGATATGGGGGCAGCGGCGCTTCGGGGTTTCGGGCGGGCCGAGGGTCATGTCCTGTATGACCTGAAGCATCTTTTGCCGCGCCAGGAGAGTGATCTGAGACTGTGAAAAATGCAACCTTGCACACGGAAATATTGAATCAGGCCTGCGCGCCCGGCTTGCTGCCTGCAATGTGGTACTGCCGGGGCCGGATGAATTGGGAATGCAGTTTTGAAGTGGCCGACTAGGCAATGAAACATCTGTTCGACACGACATCCTGGCGCAAGGCATGGGATTTGCTTGACCGGCGAGAGCGGGTTCATTCACTTGGGGTGCTGGCAATGGCGATTGTCGGCGGCGTCGCCTCGGCCGGGATGATCGCTTCGGTGATGCCGTTCCTGTCGGTTCTGGCCGATCCCGGACGGATTGAAACCGTCCCGCTGCTTGCCAGCACCTACGCGCGGTTCGGGTTCTCCTCGGCATATAGCTTTCTGATTGCGCTGGGCATGGGGTCACTCATGGTCATCGTCCTGTCTGTCGGGATTCAGGTGCTCAAGACCTATGTGATCATACGTTACACAACCATGCGCGTGCATTCGATCAGCAGTCGGCTGATGGCGCGATACCTTGCACAGCCCTACGAGTATTTTCTGGATCATCACTCGGGCGACATGGGCACGCGCGTGCTCGCCGAAGCGGAAACGGCGGTGGGTGAATTCTTCAGGCCAACGGCTGACCTCGTGGTGGCGCTGCTTTCAGTGATTGCGATTGTCGGATTTCTGCTCTGGGTAGAGCCCGTCGTGACAGTTGTGGCGTTTGCAGTGCTGGGCAGTTCGTATGGTGCGATCTATACCATGACACGGGTGCGGATGCGCAGGTATGGTCAGGTGCGTGCGCAGGCCAATACCGAGCGCTACCGCGTTGCGACAGAAGCGCTGGGTGGTATCAAGGATATCAAGCTTCTGGGACGTGAGCGCAGTTATGTGGACCGGTTTCGCATCCCGTCCTATCGAATGGCCACGGCCCGGGTCCGCGCGAGGCTTCTGGCAAAGATTCCGCCGCAGATAATGCAGGCGATGGTCTTCGGGGGGATTGTTGTCCTGTGTCTTGTCCTGCTGGACCCGACAGCCTTTGCCGATGGCACGGCGCTTGGTGTGATCCTGCCCCTGCTGGGTGTTTTCGCGCTTTCTGGTCAGAAACTGATGCCGGAGCTTTCCAAGCTGTACAGCGCTGCCGCCACGATCCAGTCCGGACGGGCTGCGCTCGACATGGTCCACAAAGATCTGTTCGGTGACGGTGCGCGGCTTGACCTGCCGCGTCACAGCCCCGATGGCCTTGGCCTCGCCACCTCGCTTGAACTCCGCAACATAAGCTATCGTTATCCCAAGGCCGAGCTTGCGGGTGTCACGGGCATTCACCTGACCATCCACGCGGGGCAGCGCATCGGCATCGTCGGCGGCACAGGGGCAGGCAAGACAACGCTGGCCGATCTGATCCTCGGCCTGCTGGAGCCGCAATCAGGCCAGATCATCGTTGATGGCAAGCCGGTTGGGCGCGATGGTATCCGCGCCTGGCAACGAAGTGTCGGCTATGTGCCGCAGGACATCTTCCTGACGGATTCGAACATCGCGGAAAACATTGCCCTTGGCGTGCCCCGCACTGACATCGACATGGAGCGCATTTTCCGGGCCGCGCGCATTGCGCAGATCGACACGTTCATCCGCACGGAATTGCCGCACGGCTACGAAACAACCGTGGGCGAGCGCGGGGTGCGGCTTTCGGGCGGGCAGCGCCAGCGTGTCGGTATCGCGCGCGCGCTCTATCACGATGCCGATCTGATCGTGTTTGACGAGGCCACGAGCGCGCTGGACAATCTGACAGAGCGCGAAGTGATGGCGGCGATCGATGCCCTGCCGGGGGACAAGACTGTACTGATGATCGCGCATCGGCTCAGCACTGTGCGCAATTGCGACAGTATCATCGTGCTCGAACACGGACGCGTCGCCGCCCTGGGGTCTTGGGATGAACTCATGGCGACGAGCCCCGAATTCCGCCGGATTGCGGCGTTGGCGGATGTTGCGTGAGTTGACTTCAATCCTGTATCACAGATGACCCCTCGCATCATATTTACTTACTGGCATCAGGGATTCGAGGCTGCACCGGCAGTCCCGCGTGCATGCCTCGATCAGATCCGCCGGACTCACTCCGATTGCGATATCCACGCGCTGGACAGCTCAGATCTGGAGGAGATAAGAAGAGACATCCCCTTGTCAGAGGACGTCTGGAACAAGTTGGCAATCCCGCAACACACAGATCTCATCAGAACTGCATTGCTGGTAAGACATGGCGGCATTTGGATGGATCCGACAGTTTACCCTTTGCGCAGCTCCTGGGATTGGCTTCAGGACAAGATGGATGCAGGCTTGTTCTTTTTCCAGCGGCCAGGGCGCGATCGTCTGATCTCGAGTTGGTTCATCGCGGCAGAGCAAGGGCACCCTGTTCTTGCCGAACTGCTGGTGAAGCTGTGTGCCTATCACGAAACGCGGGATTGGAGGGAGCCATCGGCTCATGAGGCGCGAAGATTCAGCGTGCTGTCGAGCCTGATCAATCGTCATCCGGATCTGACAAGACTCTGGTT
>SLQN01000152.1 GCA_007131465.1 Paracoccaceae bacterium | reverse complement strand
GTGCTGCACAACTTTCCCGGCGGGCCGAAGCGGCTGATCCTCGATGTGGTTTTTGGCCACAGTGACAATCAGGGGCTGCGCGGGCTGAGCCACCATTATTTCGCCGGGCCGAACATGTATGGCCAGAACCTGAATTACCGCAATCCGGTCGTGCGCGCGATCCTGCTGGAAATGCAGCGCCGCAAGGTGAATTTCGGCGCGGATGGCGTGCGCGTGGATGGCGCGCAGGATTTCAAGTGGTGGGATGCAGATGCCCAGATGCTGCGCCATGATGACGAGTATTTGCAGGAAATGGCCGATGTCGTGCAGGACGTGGCGGGCCGCAAATACCGCCCCTGGTTCGTGTTCGAGGATGGCCGCCCCTGGCCGGACGAGGATTGGGAACTGAGTTCGGACTACCGCGCCGTGATCAACAGCCAGCGCGACGATGATGTGTTCCAGTGGGGCCCGCTGACCTTCGCGCATAACACGCCATTTCTCTATACGTTCTGGCTGTCGAAATTCTGGCGGATTCAGGAGATCACACGCATCGGGTCAAACTGGATCTCGGGCTGCGCCAACCATGACACCTTGCGCCGCGGCACCCAGATCAACCCCAAGCTGAACATCAACACGCGGCTGGGCGACACGCGGATGGAAATTCTTGACAAGGCCTATGACCATGCCGCTGCCCAGATGCTGACCTATGTGGCCTTCCCCGGCGTGCCGATGGATTTCCTGAACGCCATGGCGCGGGCCTCCTGGGGGTTCATCCGCAATCAGGATGACCAGTATGGCGTGAAGGTCGTGGCAGAAGAGGCGATTTCGCTGAACTGGCAGGTGGACGCCTATACCTATTCAGAGCCCGGAAACTTTCGCCGCATGAAGCAGTTGGGGTTCGAGAATCGCGACACGTTGGGGCGGTTCTTCGTGATCCTGCCCGCACTGGTCGAGGCCACGGATTACGACCTTGATGTCATGGCCAGTCTTCTCAACGCCGTGGACCCGCCGCTGGACGGGCCGACCCCCTATGATGCAGGCGCATTGAAGCGCGTGGCGCGGGCGTGGATGGACGATATGCACGACTACTGCAATGTCGCCAATTATGTGGACAAGCTGGGCGATGCCCATACTGCCTATATGCTGGCGCTGCGGGAGTTTCGTGCCGCGCGGCCCTGGCTGCGCGACAATCATGGCCCCGGCGATGTCTTCGATTATCACCCGCCGACCAACGGCACTGTGGCGTTTCGCTGCCTGCGCAACGGGCCGGATGGCGAGCAGGTCTTCGTGATCGCCCATCTGGAAGGCAAACCGCTTCTGGATATGGACCCGACAGCCCTGCCGGTTCCGGGGCTGGAGGGCGGCGGCTGGCAAGTCGCCCTGCGCGCCCCTGCTATCGGGTCGGATTATCTGGGCGGGCCGATTTCGCTGCATGACAGCATGGCCGTGCTCTATACCCGCAAACGCTAAGGCCGTGGCGCTAGGCCTTGTCCGTGCCCGGCGTCATACCAGCACTATCGCGGCCCGCGTCCGCCATCAGGCGCGCCGTCGCGCGCACGCGTGGGTCGGTGGCGAAGGCCCCGACCGGCACCGGCAGACGCCTTTGCCAGTTGGGATGTGTTGTCACTGTGCCCGGCAGGTTGGCCTGTTCGACGCAGTCGAATACGTCCTCGGCCTGCACCGCCACCAACCGCGCCGGGGTTGCAGCAAGGGCACGGTGAACGGACAGGGCATCGATGCCGCCGATGCCCGCGTCAAGTGCGGCCACCTCACCACCGCGCACGCGGCGGTGCGCGTCGGCCGCGGCGGGGTCCAGATTGCCGATGCGTTCCCACCAGTCGATCTCGCGCGCGCATCGCCAGCCTTTCAGCGTCGGCAGATCATGGGTGGAAAAGCTGGCCAGCACCGGTGCGGGCCAGGCTTCGGGCGCGCGCAGGTGGCCATCCTCGATCTCGAACATCATCACCCTGCATCCCAGCACGCCACTTGCCTCCAGATCAGCGCGCAGGCCGTCCGGGATGACGCCCAGATCTTCACCGACAATGGTCGCGCCCGCGCGCGCGGCCTCCAGCCGCGCCACTGCCAGAAGTGCGGCGCGCGGCATGGTGACATAGGCGCCGGGCAGGCCGGGCGGCACCCAGAAGGCGCGCGCAAAGCCAAGGATATGGTCGATGCGCAGCAGGCCGCAATGCTGGAATTGCGCGCGCAGGATTGCAGCCAAGGGGGCGAGGTTGCGCGCCAGAAGCGCGCAGGGGTTGAACGGGGCCAGCCCCCAGCTTTGCCCTTCTGGTGCAAACGCGTCGGGCGGTGCGCCAAGGCTTATCCCGCGCGCATAAAGGCCGGGGTCGGCCCAGGTTTCCGCCCCGTCAGGATGGGTCCCGACGGCAAGGTCCAGATAGAGGCCGAAGCGCATGCCCGCCGCGCGCGCTTGGGCTTGCGCCGTGGCCAGTTGCCGCTGTGCCATCCATTGCGCCCAGGCGTGAAATGTCACCGTATCGGCAGCCTCGGCAGCAAAGCGCTGCACTTCGGGCGCATCAGGCGCGCGAAAGGCGTCGGGCCATGTCGGCCAGTGTGGCCCGAACCGGTCTGACAGCGCCTGATGGCGGGCGAAAAGCTCCAGCGCTGCGCCTTCACCTGCCCGCCATGCGGCGAAATCGGGGTCGGTGCGGCCAGCGGCGAAAGCCGCCCGCAGCGCCTTGATCCGCGCCGGGATTTCGGTTGCGTGCTCGATCAGCGGGCCTGCGGGGCCCGCGACAGCATCCACGGCCACATGCCGGATATCCAGCCGCGCGCGATGCGAGGGCGAATAGGGACTGGTGGCGCTTGGGTCCGCGGGAAAGCCCGCATGAATGGGATTGATGCCCAGAAAGGCGGCCCCTTGCTGCCCCAGCGCATCCGCCGCAGCGCCCAGCAGCGCGTAATCGCCCACGCCTGCTGGCTGCCCGTCCCACAGCCCATAAAGCGGCGCAGTCATCCCCCAGGCGCGCGGGGGCAGGTCCAGCCGCGCAGGCGCGCTGATCAGGGGTGCTGAACAGCCCCCAAGCACGACCCGGTGTAACCCGCGCGGGATCGGCCCGGCCGGATCGCCCGCGCCGCCCGCTTCCAGTTCCAGCACCGCACCGGGTGGGAGCACGGTCGCGTCGCCTTCCGTCACGACATAGAAAGGGTGCAATGCGCCCTCATCCAGCGCGCCCAGTTGCCGGGCGGCCAGGGCCTCGGTGTCTGCCGGATACCCCAGCGCCGTGGCCAGCGCGCGCCGCGTCTCGGGCGGGGCCTCGACGGCGCGTCCCGCCCCGTCGAAATAGGTCCAGACGATGCCCAGCTTGCGGCACAATGCGTCCAGATGGTCCGTCATGGCGCAAGGGTCATGCGCAGGGCTCCAAGACAAAGGCGACCACCGATTGCTGCGTAATCGCCACAGGTCCGCCACCCGGCGGAGCCGCGTCTTCGGGCGCGCCATCCTCGGTTGCGGTGTCCAGCGCCCGGTGCCAGCAAAGGCCCTCGGGGGCGTCGGGCAGCACCACATCCAGCGCCGCGCCGGCGTTGAAGACCAGAAACAGCGCAGTTTCCTGCGCGTCCCAAGGGGGGGTGCCGTGTGCGGTGCGCTTTTCGACACAGACCACCTGCAGGCCCTGGTCCTCCCAATCCTGCGATTCCATCGCGCGCCCTGAGGGATGCCACCACCACAGATCGTTGAAATCGTCTTCCTCGCGCTCGCGGCTGTGCAGGAAACGGGTCTGGCGCAGGATCGGATGCGCCTTGCGAAACGCGATCATGCGCCGGGTGAAGGCGAGAAAGTCCTTGTCCGGGCTGGACCAGTCAACCCAGCCAATGGGGCTGTCCTGACAATAGGCATTGTTGTTGCCCTGCTGGCTGTTGCCGATCTCATCCCCCGCCAGAAGCATCGGCACGCCTTGGGACAAGAGCAGCGTTGCCATCAGGTTGCGCCGGGTGCGGGCGCGCGCGGCCACGACCTCTGGCGCATCGCTGGGCCCCTCGACCCCGTGATTGGCGCTGTAATCGTTGTCATGGCCGTCGCGGTTTTCCTCGCCATTGGCGTGGTTGTGCTTGTCGGCATAGCTGACCAGATCCATCAGCGTGAAGCCGTCATGCGCCGTCAGGAAATTGACCGAACTCGTGGCCGCGCGGCCCGAATGGTCGAACTGCTGCGCCGAGCCGGTCAGGCGCGCGGCAAGGTCCGGCGCTGTCGCGTCATCGCCGCGCCAGAACCGCCGCGCGCCATCGCGGAACTTGTCGTTCCATTCCACGAACGGATGCGGGAAAGCGCCCAACTGGTAGCCTCCGGGGCCGATATCCCACGGCTCGGCAATCAGCTTGACCGCGCGCAGCACCGGGTCTTGCCGGATCGCGGCCAGAAAGGGCGCATTGGCGTCGAAACCGTTGTTCCCGCGCCGCCCCAGCGTCGCGGCAAGGTCGAAGCGAAAGCCGTCGATGCCATAGTCCTGCACCCATATCCGCAAACTGTCGAGCACCAGCCGCAGCACCATCGGATGATCGAGGTTCAGTGTGTTGCCGCAGCCTGTGTCGTCGATATGCTGCCCGCCCTCGGCCAGACGGTAGTAGCTGGCATTGTCGAGGCCCTTGAGGCTGAGCGTCGGGCCCATCGCGTCGCCTTCGCCCGTGTGGTTGTAGACGACATCGAGGATGACCTCGATCCCGCGGCCATGCAGGGCGCTGACCATGTCGCGTAACGCGTCGCGCGTGCCGTAGCGCGGGTCAGGCGCACACCAGGCAATGGGCTGATAGCCCCAGTAGTTGACCAGACCCTTCTCGATCAGGAAGCGGTCATCGACAAAGGTCTGAAGCGGCAGCAGTTCCAGTGCCGTGATCCCGAGGGTCTCAAGATGGTCGAGCACCCTCTGACAGCCGATCGCAGCCGGACTGCCTGCGCCCGCAACGCCCGGCATCTGCATGGTCAGCCCGCGCAGATGCGCCTCCAGAATGACAGTTTCGGACAGTGGCCTGCGCGGGCCGGGCAGGGCAGGGGGCAGAGGGGGCTGAATGACGCATTTCGGCATATGCGGGGCGCTGTCGGTCGGGCAGGGGCGCAGCGTCCCGCCCGCGCTGTCAGGGTCGTAACCCAGCATCGCCGGATGCCAGCCCACCCGCCCGGTCAGTTGCCGCGCATAAGGGTCGATCAGCAGCTTGGCCGGATTGAACAGATGCCCGTCCTCGGGCGCAAAAGGGCCGTGGGCGCGCAACCCGTAATGCTGTCCGGGGCGCAATCCGGCGATATGGCCATGCCAGATATGGCCGGTGCGTTCGGGCAGCGCGATACGGTCGGTTTCGCGTCCCGTTGCATCAAAAAGGCAGATATCGATTTGTGTGGCATGCGCGGAAAACACGCCGAAAGACGTGCCCTGCGCGTCGGGACGCGCACCAAGGCAATCAGGATCGCTGGCAGAGAGATGCAGGTCTGTCATGAGGGTCCGGGTGATCCGTCTGGGAAAGAAGGTTGCGGCGGCGCGTGATCAGGCATCGGGGTCCAGCGCCGCGTAAAGGGCTGCATACTGCGCTGCCGCGGCGTCCCAGCCGAACTCTGCGCGCATCGCGTTGCGCTGCAACTGACCCCAGACCTGCGTATCGGCGTGCAGCGTGCAAAGGCGGTCCAGCGCGAAAGCGAGGGATTGCGCATCGACAGGGTGGAATTGCAGCCCTGTCGCCACGCCTGCGCGCAAGCCCGCTTCCGAGGCGGTGATGACCGTGTCGGCCAGCCCCCCGGTCAGGGCCACCAGCGGGATCGCGCCATAGCGCAGCGCATATAGCTGCGTCAGCCCGCAGGGCTCGAACCGCGACGGGACCAGCACGGCATCCGCGCCTGCAAACATGCGATGCGCCAGCCCCTCGTCGTAGCCGATACGCACCGCGACGCGGTCATGTGTTTCGGCAGCAGCGCGCCAGGCCGTCTCCAGCGCGCGCTCGCCACTGCCCAGAAGGACAAGACTGCCGCCCCGGT
>SLQN01000323.1 GCA_007131465.1 Paracoccaceae bacterium | reverse complement strand
GCCTCTGGAACTCGGGCGTTTGTTCAGGCGGCAGAAGCGGCAGGAGTGAACATAGAGTTAGTGCGGATTCCTTTTGTAAACCACATATACAACCAAATGGCTGCAAATTCGCTCGGAAACCAGATTGGTCGCACGGTTCGGCTACGGTTTCTTCAACAGCATGTTCGCTGATCGGAAGATCGGCCAGTCTTGCAACGAGTGCTGCGGGTCAAAGAGCGCTATGGGCCAATTGTGTTGAAAAACTCTGCGCTGCACAGGACAATAGTGCGCTGCTGGAATTACAGCTTGAGGAATTGGAAGCGGCCGCCATTGAGGATGCGATGGCGGCCGGGCAGGACAAGACCAGCAGTATTCGCGCCTTCGCGCGGCGCAAGCCCTTCCCCGAGCATCTGTTGCGAGAGCATGTGGTGGCCGAAGCCCAGACCACCTGCACCTGCTGTGGCTCTGACCGGATCGTGAAGATTTCGATCACTGATCATCCGTCCTGGTGACTGGAAAAATTAATGGCAGCCGCAACCAGACAGGTGCCCCAGGATCCTGCGAAAGCGATTTCTGACAAACACTGGTGCGATGCATCCATTCCGCCAACCTCGGCTGTTGTCGCAACATCTGGCGGTCGGTCTCAAGGTCGGTGCCACTATAGTCAAAGCTGGCGACAGCCAGATCGCCGACAAGATGCAAGTGGTAGTCATGGTGTCCGAACCGCTTCAGGAAATGTGCAACGGCGTGATCGGGATCGCGATGCATCGCAATATAATCCTCCAGCCGCTCAGCCTTGATGCGCGTCGCCATGACGACCCGGCTCATTTGACCGCTCCCGCTGTCAAACCAGCGACGAGCTTCTTTTGCAGCGGCAGGAACAGTAGCAGGGTGGGCACGGTCGCGACGACCGATCCGGCCATGACCGCGCCCCAGTTGATTTGGACATCTCCAAAATACTGGGAGAGCCCAAGGGGAATGGTCTTCAATTCATTCTCGGTGATAAGGGCCAGGGCCAGCAGGTATTCGGACCAGCTTTGCAGAAAGCCGAAGGTGGCCGCTGCGACCAGCCCCGGCCACATGACTGGCAGGATGACCAGAAAGATTACCTGAATGCGTGACGCCCCGTCTACCAGAGCGGCCTCATCCAGGCTTTTGGGGATCGTTGTCAGATACCCCACCAGAAGGTAGATCGTGAATGGCGTGATGAAGGCCGTGTAGCACAGGATCAGCCCCAGATGGCTGTTGATCAGCCCCGCGCGCGCGAAAAAAATGAAGAGCGGATTGACGAGAATGATCCAGGGAAAAAATTGGCCACCCATGATCGCGCCAAAAACGAACCCACGCCCGGGAAACCGAAAGCGCGACAATCCATATGCTGCAAATAGCGAAATCAGGCAGGCAAGGCTTGTCGCAGCGATGCAGATATAAAGACTGTTGAAAACATAGCGGAAATACCCGTCCCGGATAAGCCCCGCGTAATTGTCAAGTGTAAGACCACCTCCACTTGCGACCAGCGAAATTGAAATATTCTCGACCGAACCCTTGAACACGAAGAACGCAGGCGCCAGCAGAAATATGATGAACAGCGCGAATGCTAATGCCAAGCCACCGTTTTCGATGAGTCCCGCAAGGCCGCGTTTCTGCACATTGATGCTCATCCCAATTTTTCCTGCATATTCATGAGGCCGAAGAACCGGAAGTAGAGCGACCCGAATATGGCCATCACCACAGCCATCACCACGCCGATGGCCGAGCTGTAGCCGATCCGCATATCGATGAAAGCTCTCATATAAATTTCTGTCGCAAGAACGTTTGTATAGGTGCCCGGCCCGGCGCCTGTCGCCAGCCAGACATACACAAAATTATTGAACGTCCAGATCACCGACATTAGCCCCAGGATGGAGAGTGTCGGCATCAAGTAAGGCAGGACTACAAAGCGGAACTGCTGCCATCGCGTTGCGCCGTCAATTTCGGCTGCCTCGATCTGTTCTTCTGGAATGGTCTGGAGCGCAGCAAGCAGGGCCACTGCCACCAGAGGCGTGGAGTTCCAGATGATGATCGTATTGATCGCAGGCCAAACCGTCGCCAGATCAGCCAGAAAAGTGATCGGGTCGGAAATCAGTCCTGTCCACATGAGAAACTCGTTGATTGCGCCGTGTTTCGGATCAAAGAGCCAACGCCAGGCGATAACCGCGACAACCGGAGGTGTTGCCCAAGGCACCAGAAGGATCAGACGCGCTACTGTGGTCATGCGGATGCGTCGTAAAAACTGCGAATTCAGCAGCAACGCCATCAGAAGTCCGAGAATCAGCATCATGCTGACCGAAACGAAGGTAAGCCAGAATACCGTATTGATCGCGATATCCAGAAAACTGGAGCTTTGCAGGAATTCCACATAATTCGCGAAACCGACATTCTTTCCACCTTGGCGCAATTGCAGCAAGGTGATGTCGGTGAAGCTTAGCTCGAGGTTATAGAGAGTCGGGTAGAGGTAGAAGGCGAACAAGAGCAGGAATGTTGGAAGCAGCATCCAGAAGGCGCTGATCCTGTCACGAGCCATTGGCGAAAGGGTCATCGTTCCATCCTTGCTATTCAAACGGCGGGGGCGGCCTGTTGCGGTCGCCCCCCGGACGCAGTCTTTCAGTTATCGAGAAGCCTCTGGACCTCGGCGACAAGGCCTTCGGCTGCCTGCACCGAGCTGGATTGACCTGACAGGGATGTCGCAACCGCGCGCGCCGTCAAATTCCAAAGCTGCCCCACACCTGCCCCGCTATCGGCATACGCGCCCCAAGTCCGCGTGTAGTTGGCAAGTTGATCTGCAAAGCCGCTTTCTTCGGGACGGTATTCAATTTGATCCAGAAGAGTACGTTGGGCAGGAAACTGATTTGAATAATACTCTTCGAACAGATCTGCGCCTGTCAGGAATTGCACCAGCGCCCATGCAGCTTCCGGATCTTTCGTGTTGGAATTCACGACGAGTGTGCGCCCACCCAGATGGGTTTGCGGCTCTTGGCTTCCGGCCATCATCACGCCCGATGCAAACGGGACTTCAGCGCCCGGATTTGCCTCCTCAAACGCGCTCAGCAACTGACGATAGGTGTTGGTCGGCATGACCGCTATGGCCTGGCTCCCGTCGAGCAGCGGCTGCAACAGTGCCGGGTCATGCGGCACGCCGACCGACAAAATCGAGCGTGGGGCAAGGCCTTCGTCGACATAGGTTCGAAAATAGTCCATCGCTTCCGCAAGTTCCTCGACCGTGGCTCCGATCTCGAACCCGCCCGCGCCGTCTTCGGTCACGATGGAAAGCCCGTTGGACCACAGGTAATAGTTGAACGGAAACCAGACCTGATCGGCACCCGGGAAGGCAAAGCCGATGCTGTCAGTGGACGCTTGAATGGCCCGGCTGTCAGCTAGAAGATCGTCCCAGGTCTCTGGCAGGCGGTCGATCCCCGCGGCTTCCAGAACGTCAGTGCGATAGACCATGGCCCAAGTGTCGGCGGACCAGGGCACCCCCCAGTGCTGGCCCTCATAGACCGTCAGGTCGGTTGCGATGAAGTCTTCAAAACCGTTCGGAAAGGCGCCATATCGGGTCAGCCCCTCGATCGGCAGAACGACACCCGCCTCGGCCATTTCCTGGGTCCAGACAAAGGCAATATGGACAACGTCGGGCCCACGGCCAACAGAGGCTTCCCGCAGAAACTGATCGCGCGCGTTGTTCCAGGCGATTGTCTGAAGTTCGACCGTGATGCCCGGGTTGGCAGCTTCAAACTTATCGAGTGCCGCGCGCATCTCCTCACGCTCGCTATCGTTGAAGCGGAACGTCAGTTTGGTATCCGCCAAGGCCCCGCTTGCCGACAGGGCAACCGTTGCTGTGACTGTCCATTTCAGTAGATTTTTCATAGCTTCCTCCCTTTTGAAGTTATCTCTTTCGTTCAGTGTATGTCAGCGGACCCCACAGCCATTGCACGCAACGCATCGGCGTCGGGGACAAAACCAATCCCGGCACCATCCGGCAGCGCCATGCGCCCGTCCCGGACGGTCAGATCAATGTTGCCCAGATCGGTGCGCAGCGGGTTGGGGTTTGCGTCGATCTCCATCAGGCCACCGCCTTTGATCGATGCAAGCACATGGACCGACGCCGCAAGACCGACTGCGGTTCCCATGTAGTGCATGGAGCAGGTCGCGCCAAAGTCATTGGCAGCCTTCCTCACATTGCACGCACCGCTGACACCACCCCATTTTGCAACATCAGGTTGTAGGATTCGCACGCCGCCTTGCTCGGCAAAGTCGCGGAAAGATTTCTCGGAGAGAATGTTTTCACCTGCGGCAAGTGGTATTGAGGTCGCGGCCGATAGCTCCGCCCACTGCTCTTGCGGCGCGTCAGCCGAGATCGGTTCTTCCACGAACTGCAAGCCAAAGCCGGAGATTTCCTGGAGCGTGGCCTTTGCTTCGGCAAGGGTCCAGTTCTGGTTGGCATCGGCCATCACGCGCAGCCTGTTGCCTGCGATATCCTGAAACCTTGCCAAGAGGGCGGTGTCAGTGGCAAGATCGAAGCCAATTTTCAACTTCGTTGCAGTGTGGCCGTCTATGATCATCTCCTCAATCGAAGCCTCCAACTGCGCAACATTCGGCGTGCTGGCGTAGACAGCGACATCGCGGCAAGCGTCGGGGCTGAGGAATGTTGCCAGCGGCTGACCGATCATCCGCGCCGCCATATCGGCAAGCGCGGTGTCGATGGCAGCGAGGCAATGGGCGAAGGGTCCCGCTTCGCCAGTGTGCAGCGCCATGCGCGCGAAACGCGCCTCGTATTCCGGCCGGAAAACCCGGAAATCCGAGAATGTCCTGCCGATAAGGGTCGGAGCGATCACGTCTTCAAGCAGGCACAGCCGCGCGAGATTGCCGCGAGGCGGAAAATTGCACCACGCCTCACCCCATCCCTCCGCGCCATCGGCCGAGGTGATCCGTATCAGCAATCCGTTCCGGACTGGCATGGACCCAAGCGACGACTCCGGTCCTCGGGGCGGTTTCGCGGAGACCGCGTACGCCTGAATTCTATCAATTTTTATTGACCGCATGATATTCCTGCCTCGGCAATGTCAACTGATTGCTAACTGATTAATCACTGATTGACAAGACATGTGTTACAGATTTACTACTGGTGGCGCTCTGGTGCCGGTCGCACAAGGCCTTTATGATCGTGGGCTGGTAAACGGATAGAAGGCGAGGTCGGCTCAATCCATGTCACGCATTTCAGCTTATGAGAGATTTCGCGAACGCCTGTTCACTGGCGAGTTGAAGCCTGGGCAATTTATCACACAGCGTGAGTTGGCAGAACTGGCCGGTGTTTCACTCGGCAATGCGCGCGAGGCCGTACAAAAGCTCGAACATGATTCGCTTTTGCGCGTGCATCCGCAGCGTGGAATTCAGGTTGCAGACGTCACGATCAGGTTCATTCGGGAAGCCTTTCAGTTGCGCTCGATGGTCGAGGTCACGGCGGTCGAATATTACTGCCGAGACGCCCCTGACAAGGCGCGCAAGACACTCGCAGATACCCGCGCGGTCCTTGAAAAAGCCGAAACAGACACGTCTGCGGCGGTCCTGAGCGATGCGGTAGAGGTCGACTGGCGGTTCCACGACGAAATGGTGAGCGCCATGAACAACAAGTTGATCGAAGAAATATACCAGATCAATGCGGTCCGCTTGCGTCTCATACGGGCAAATATCCGCCTGAGCGCCGACCGGGTCTTCGGTGCGCTGGGCGAACATATCGCAATACTTGATGCCTGCAGCGCGGGCGATACCGCGGCTGCCAAGGAGAAATTGTCGGAACATCTGTCCGTCGCGATGCGGCGCTCTATGGAAGGAATGTGACTTGAAAGCCATAGCGATGAGGGATGTCCGCAAGGCCTATGATAAGACGGACGTGATCCACGGCGTTGATATAGATATCGCCCCTGGCGAATTCGCTGTTCTGGTGGGTCCCTCGGGAT
This sequence comes from Paracoccaceae bacterium, assembly GCA_007131465.1. Classification (GTDB taxonomy): domain Bacteria; phylum Pseudomonadota; class Alphaproteobacteria; order Rhodobacterales; family Rhodobacteraceae; genus Roseinatronobacter. Next base: position 47 of record SLQN01000323.1, on the reverse strand, counting down.
GTGGAAAATCAACGCTTCTGAGGATGCTTGCGGGGCTTGAATCGATC
>SLQN01000576.1 GCA_007131465.1 Paracoccaceae bacterium | reverse complement strand
GTCCGACCGGGTGCAATCGGGCAGTTTCGGCGCCATCCTGATGACAGAACCCGACCGCGTGGCCCGTATCTGCGCGGCCATGCGCGCAGCAAGCCCCGCGCGCATCACAGTCAAATGCCGCATCGGCGTTGACGGTCAGGACCCGCAGCGGGCGCTGCCGCTGTTTCTGGACCGGCTGGTGCAGGCCGGGATCGGGCATGTCATTATCCATGCCCGCAAGGCGTGGTTGCAGGGCCTGTCGCCCAAGGAAAACCGCGATATTCCGCCGCTGGACCACGATCTTGTCCTTGCGATGAAAGCCGCGTTTCCCGGGCTGCGGATCACCCTTAACGGGGGCATCACCACGCTTGATCAGGCGCGCGCAGTCCTTGATCGCGGGCTGGACGGTGTGATGATCGGGCGCGCGGCCTACCAGCGTCCGGGCGATATCCTGCTCGACGCGGACCGGGTGATCCATGGCCAGACAGGGCAGCGCACCGCACTTGCGGCGCTGCACGCGATGCGCCCCTATATCGCCGCAGAGCTTGCGGACGGGGTGCGTCTGGCCAGCATCACGCGCCATATGCTGGGGCTTTTCGCAGGCCAGCCTGGCGCGCGCCACTGGCGACGCATCCTGTCAGAGCAGGCGCACCGGCCCGATGCCGGGCTGGAGGTTCTGGACCATGCGCTTGACGCGATGCGCGTAGCACGCGAGATGTCGGAGCCTGAGGGTGATCTGCACGATACCTCACGGTAGTGTGAGGTCGACAGGGGTTGGCGCGTGCGCGTTGCACAGTTGCGCCTCGTGCAGGAGCGCGGTCATGACAGCGACATGCTTCGCGGCCGACCAACTGGCATCATGGGTCTGCCGTGCGTGGTCCAGCGCGCGCTCCCGCGCCAGCAGCCGCGCAAGTGCAGCCTCCGGTCCGGGCGGGCGTTGCGCCATGGGCAGGCCCAACAGTCTTGGCAGGCTTGTTGTGCGGCAATAGTCGCGCAGCGCGTGCCGCGCTGAAACAACCAAAAGGCGAGGGCGAATGAGCGTTTCCAATGTCGTGACAGCATGATGCATGAGTGTTCCCCAAGTATTGAGCGGGGTCATACTGCCACATGCACTCCCCGTGTTGCGCGAGAAACTGCAGAACCGTGCGCTTTGTTCAACAGGATTTAGGAAATTGTAACCATTATGGGGTTGTGCGGCAGATGGTTAACAAGCTGGTAACGTTTGCACTCTTAGGTTGAAATTACGAAAGGGGGGCAGGCTGCAAGATGTCCGTCCAAGGCTGCATTGCAGACAAGACCGTCGCAGACCCCGGGCCGGGCCTGCCCGACCGGGTTGTGCCCGCGCGGGATTTGCCTGACTGGGTTCCTGCCGGGGCGTGGTTGTATCTGTCGCATGTCGGCGCCGGGCAGTCGCTGCGCGCGCTTGGGCGCGATCACGGCTGCCATGCCTCGACAGTGCTGCGCCAGGTGCGGCAATTCGAAAACCGTCGTGATGATCCGCTGGTCGACACTGCGCTGCGCCGGCTTGACCTTGCGCTGCGCGGATCACCTTTCCCCCTTGACGGCATGGAGACGCGTCCGATGACATCCAGATCACAGGCCCTGTCCAAGCTGCCCGACAGCAGCACTGTAACCGACGAGGGTATGGCGGCGCTGCGGCATCTGTCCCTGCCAGATACACTGCTGATCGTGGCCGCCGACATGCCCAAGGCCGCCGTGACGCGCGACAGTGCAGGCCAGACACCAGAACGGCTTGCTGTGCTCGACAGCGCTGTGGCCGAGGCAATGGCGCTGATTGGCTGGATCACTCTGGTCCGGCTGGGGCGTGTGTGCAGCTATCGGATCAATTCGTCCGGACGCATGGCGCTGCGCCAGCATTGCGCCCGAAACGGGCTGGCGCTGCCATCCGACATCGGTTCGGAGAATGGCGCGGCGCGGCGGCTGCGCTATGGTATTGCGGAAAGCCCGGTTGCCGTGCTGGCGCGGCGTCTGGACAAGGATGGCAGGCGCTTTCTGGGGGATGCCGAATTGCAGGCGGCCGGACAGTTGCGCACCGATTTCGTCATGGGCCAGTTGGAAGATGCGAGTTTCGAAACCGCGCGTGCCCTGGAACAGCAGTTGCAGGCGCGGCAGGTGCGCGGATCAAACCTCGCGCCACCGGGCACGCGGGCCGCGCGCCAGCGGGTGCTGGACGTGCTGCGCGATCTGGGGCCGGATCTGGGCGATGTGGCCCTGCGGTGCTGCTGCCGTCTGGAAGGGGTGGAATCCGCCGAACAGGCGCTGGGATGGTCGGCGCGGTCGGGCAAGATCGTGCTGCGCATCGCGCTGCAACGCATGGTGCGCCATTACCGGCGGCTGGATGATGACCAGATGCTGATTGGCTGAAGCTGGCTCACGCCTCGGCCTTCTCTGCGGTGTCGAGCGCGGCTTGCGCGGCCATCCACAGCGATTCAGCCCGGTCGAGCCCGTCCATCACTTCGGCATATTTGCCCTGCCAGACGCGCAGATCGCCCGTGCGGTCGTTTTCATACAGCACCGGGTCGGCCAGCTTCTGCGCCAGCCTGTCGCGCATTTCCTCCAGCTTCGCGATCCGGGTTTCGCATTTGCGCAACTCGCTGCGCAGGGTTGCGATCTCGTCGCGGCTGGCGCGTTTGGGCTTGGGGCTTGGCTTTTCGCGCGCGGGTTTGGTGTCGCTGGCCAGCAGAAAATTGCGATAGCTTTCCAGATCGCCGTCATAGGGCGTGACTTGGCCCTTCGACACCAGCCACAGCCGGTCGGCCACCAGCGACAGCAGATGCATGTCATGGCTGACCAGCACCACAGCCCCGCTATAGGTCGTCAGCGCCTCGACCAGAGCTTCGCGGCTTTCGATATCAAGGTGGTTGGTCGGTTCGTCCAGAATCAGCAGATGCGGCGCGTCCAGCGTGGCCAGCAGAAGCGACAGCCGCGCCTTCTGACCGCCCGAGAGGCGCTGCACCTCGGTATCGGCCTGATCGGCCATCAGCCCGAACCCGGCCAGCCGCGCGCGCAGCCGGGCCGGGGCCTCGTGGCGGCGCATGCGCTGGAGGTGTTGCAGGGGCGTTTCCTCCAGTTCCAGTTCATCCACCTGATGCTGGGCGAAATAGCCCACGCGCAGTTTCGCCGCGCGGGTCAGGTTGCCAGCACCTTCAAGCTTGTCGGCCAGCAGTTTCGATAGCGTCGATTTGCCTTCGCCATTGCGCCCCAGAAGGGCGATCCGGTCATCCTGATCGATGCGCAGGTCCAGCCCGCGCAGCACCGGCGGGCCGCCATAGCCGACGGCGACCCCTTCCAGCCGCAGGATTGGTGGCGAAAGCTCCTCGGGCGGGGGGAAGCTGAAGACATGGCGCGCGGCCTCGGCGGGCGGTGTGATCGGGGTCAGCTTTTCGAGCATCTTGAGGCGCGATTGCGCCTGTTTTGCCTTGGTCGCCTGCGCGCGGAAGCGGTCCACGAATTTCTGCATATGCGCGCGCTGAAGGGCCACCTTCTGCGCCTCGGCGGCCAGTACGGCGCGCTGCTCGGCACGCGTGCGCGCGAACCGGTCATAGCCGCCAGTGTACAGCGTCAGCTTGCGGTCTTCCAGATGCAGGATATGGTCCACGGCGCGGTTCAGAAGCGCGCGGTCATGGCTGATGATGATGACCGTGTGGGGATATTTCGCCAGATAGCTTTCCAGCCAGAGCGCGCCTTCAAGGTCCAGATAGTTGGTCGGTTCGTCCAGCAGCAGCAGGTCGGGCTGCGCAAACAGAACGCCCGCCAGCGCGACCCGCATCCGCCACCCGCCCGAGAAGTCGGAACAGGGGCGCAACTGTGCCTCGGCGTCGAAGCCCAGCCCCTTGAGGATGGCACTGGCGCGCCCTTCGGCGGACCAGGCGTCGATATCGGCCAGCCGCGTCTGGACAGCGGCGATGCGGTCGGGGCTGGTCGCGGTCTCGGCCTCGGCCATGAGGCTTGCGCGTTCGGTATCGGCTTCCAGCACGGTCTCGATCAGCGAAGTGCCCGAGGAGGGCACTTCCTGCGCCACACCACCGATCTTCGCGCGGCTGGGCAGGCTGATGCGCCCGCCTTCCAGCGCCAACTCGCCCCGGATCAGGCGAAACAGCGTCGTCTTGCCGGTGCCGTTGCGCCCGACAAGCCCGACCTTGTGCCCGGTCGGGATATTGGCCGAGGCCCCCTCGAACAGGGGGCGGCCTTCGATGGAAAACGCGATGGTGTCGATATGTAACATGGGCTGCACCTGCCCGCTTGGCGCGCGCGCGTCAAGCCCCCTGTCGGCAAGGCCCCGGTCGCTGCGCGCGCGGCTAGCGGCCCTTGCGCAGCAAGCGCACAAGGGGCATGTCGCGGATCATCACCGGCGCGCCCGTGCGCGCCCAGTCACTCGCCTTGGCGCATCTGATGATTTCCTGCTGCAAGGGCGCGACCTCGCCCCATGTCGCATAAAGCTTCGCATCCGTGGCGAAGACGGGTTTCAGCCCCTCGTTCAGAATGGCTTCCCAGACAGCGGCGGCCGTGCCGAGTGTTTCGGGTTTGCGGAAATCATCAAACACCACGACCCCGTTTTCCTGCAACAGCACCCGCGCCGATGCCGTATCCTCGCGCACATTGTCATAGACATGCGAGGCGTCGATATGCACGAAACGGCACGAGGCCGGGGCGACATGCGCACAGATCGTGCCGGTCGGGCCCTGCACGATCTGGGGCAATTCCGCGTGGAAGGCGCGGTAATTGTCCTCGAACGCCTTGCGGGTCAATGACTTGGTGCCAAAGAAGTCACGCTCGGTCTGATGCGAGCCATCCCAGGCGGCCAGATCCTCGAACAGGTCGCAGACGGTGAAGCGTTCACCGGGGCGCAGCTTCTGGCCCATCAGGATCGCGCTCTTGCCCTTGAAACTGCCCAGTTCCAGCAGGTCCCCCGGCGGGGCGGTCCGGTTCTGAAATTCCAGCGTCCAGGCAAAACCAGCCTGATCGATCGGATAGAACCAGCCGGGAATATCGTCAAATTTCATCGTCTTGGGCCCTCTGCGACTGCCTAGGCATCTTATCATCGCGTGATCTTGCGGCAATGGGGAATCGGCGGCAGCATGCAGGCGAACCGTTTGGCGCCTCAAGGCCGCGCAACTACAGCCCGAGGCAGTAGCGCATCACGGCTTTCTGCACATGCAGGCGGTTCTCGGCCTCGTCGAACACCACCGATTGCGGGCCGTCCATCACGGCATTGGTGACTTCCTCTTCGCGGTGGGCAGGCAGGCAATGCATGAACAGCGCGTCCGGCTTTGCCTGCGCCATCAGCGCGTCATTGATCTGATAGGGCCGCAGCAGGTTGTGGCGGCGTTCGCGGTTGGACTGGCTGTCATGCATGCTGACCCAGGTATCCGTGACCACAAGATCGGCCCCGTCCACCGCCTGCGCCGGATCGCGCCGGATCTCGATCTGCGCGCCCTGCGCGCGGGCCAGCGCCACGAATTCCGGGTCCGGGTCCAGCACTTCGGGGCCTGTGAAGGTGAAATCAAACCCGAATTGCCCGGCCGCATGCAGGAACGACGCGCAGACATTGTTGCCATCGCCCGACCACACGACCTTTCGGCCTGCGATCGGGCCGCGATGTTCTTCATATGTCAGGATATCGGCCATGATCTGACAGGGATGGGTGCGATTCGTCAGCCCGTTGATGACCGGCACGCTGGCATATTCGGCCAGTTCATGCAGCACCGATTCCTCGAATGTGCGGATCATGATCAGATCGACATAGCGCGACAGCACGCGCGCCGTATCGGCAATCGTCTCGCCATGCCCAAGCTGCATTTCCGAGCCTGACAGCACCATCGTCTGCCCGCCCATCTGGCGCACGCCCACGTCGAAACTGACGCGGGTGCGGGTCGAGGGTTTCTCGAAGATCAGCGCGACCATGTGGTTCTTGAGCGGCTGGTCCGCATCGGGCGTGCCCCTGGGGCGGCCATCGCGGGCGGTTTTCATGGCGCGGGCCTGATCGATCATTTCGCGCAGGGCAGTCTTGTCGGTGGTATGAATATCAAGGAAATGGGGC
>SLQN01000219.1 GCA_007131465.1 Paracoccaceae bacterium | reverse complement strand
CGCGTTGTCAGACCTGCGGCGGTTTCATAGAAATGATCGGCCTTTGCCCAGTCCTGCTTGCTGTCGGCAATCATCGCTTCCAGCCGATACCTGTCGAAGGTTTCGTGCGTAGGCGGGATGGCGTTCAGGGTCTGTTCGGCATTATCCCAGTCATTCGCGCGGATATAGGCATCTGCCAGCATGACCCTGTCATCCATCGTGCCTTCTGGGTGGGTGGTGACCGTGCGCCAGACCGGCACGGCATCACCGACCCGCCCCGCGCGGACAAGCGAGCGAGCCAGACCGCGTTGGTTGTGAATTAATGCCGGGTCTTTTTCGACCTGTCCGCTGAAATAGGCAACGGCCTCATCCGGGTCACCGGCAGCAAGCATCAGTTCAGCCATGTTTTGCTGGTCCACGGCGGTCACGCTGTCGATTGCGCGGGTCACGCTGGTCTTGCTGCTGTCTCCGCAGGCTGACAGGCCAATAACGCTGCCCGCAAGCAGCGCAACAAGTTTGGGGTGGCGCATTTTCGCGTCCTCGCTGCTCTTATAGTGGCGTTGACAGCAACAGATAATTGCCGCGCCCCCGCCGCATCAACAAAAGCTGATGTGCCTCCTCGACATCATAAACTGTTTCTTCCAACTTTTCGATGGCTAAACGCAAATTCTGCTGAATCTCGGCAGAGCGCCCGGAATCGAAGGCGAAAGCGTTGCGGAAATGCAGGCTCGCCTCGCCCCATCTGCCCCGCTCTGCCAGCACCACCCCAAGGTTATTATGTGCGGGCGCAAAGGTTTCATCCTTTTCAAGCGCGCGACGCAGGTCTTGCTCGGCCTGCTGCAACCGCCCAAGGCGCAGGTTTGCGGAGCCGATGGCCGACAGCACATCCACGCTTGCGCCTTGGGTCGCAGCGGCCCGGTGATAGGCGCGCAACGCGATTTCATATTCCCCGGCGGCCATGGCGCGATGCCCGACGATCAGACCGTCCACCGCATCGGGGATCTGTGCCTGGGCGTAACGCGTTGGAAGCTGATCTGGGCCTGCATCAGAGCCAAGCCCGTCCATGCCCGAAGGGGCCTGGGCCATGCAGCCCGCCAGCAAGCCACCCGCCAGCAAACCGATGGTCACGAAACGCGGAAAAATCTTCAAACCTACATCCCGGACATGATATCGCCGCTGTTCAGATCGGACAAAACACCCACGACGGACGGACCAACCAGGATGATCAGCAGCGGTGGAACAGTGAACATCATTGTGCCCAAAGTCATCTTTGTCGGCAAGATATTGGCCTTCTCCTCGGCGCGCATGATCCGCTTGTCGCGCATTTCGGCGGCAAAGACCCGCAGCGCGTCCGTGATCGATGTCCCATAGGCCGCAGCCTGGACCATCACTGTCACGAAAGACGTCAGATCGCTGATATCGCAGCGCTTCGCCATGTCCCGCAGCACTTCGCTGCGTTCGCGCCCGGCCTTGACCTGTTCGCCAACCTTGCTGAACTCCTCGGCCAGAGCGGGATAGGCAAAGCGTATATCCTTGGCAACACGGTTGATGGACTGGTCAAGCGACTGGCCGGCCTCGACACAGATCAGCATCATGTCCAGTGCGTCAGGAAATCCCGAGACAATTTCTTCCTTGCGCGCTTCGACCCGCTTTTCCAGCCAGCGCCGGGGTCCGAAATAGCCGATCAACATCGGAGCGACCAGACCCGCCGCCATGCTGACGGGGTTTTCGAAGGTTTCCGGCATCAGCACGAAAACCAGAAGCAACGAGATGCACAGACCCGCAACCGCGAGTAGAAATTGTAGCGCAGCGAAGTCGCGCACGGCTGTCTTGTTCAGATACCCGGCCTGGATCATTTTCTGACGCGCCGCCGAAAGCTCGGTCTCGTTTTCTGGCTCCAGAAGGTGCGAGACCTTCGCCAACGCCTTGTATTCACGCCCCATCTTGCGGCGCAGTCCTTCTGTGTCGGCCGTAGCAGATCCCTTTCTCCCCCGCGCCTGGGACGAGAATTTCTGCATCGGATCGGCGCGGCCGGAGTTAAACAGCGTGATCACGGCGATAATCAGCAGCACCAACGCCGCCGCTGCTGTCAGGGTAATCATTCCAAGCGGGTCATTAAATACTTGCATTTTCAGGCACTTTCATAGCGCGTTGACGTGATCTATGGTTCTGTCAGACCTTGATATTCGTCATCTTGCGCATGTAGAGGATATTTACGATCAGAAAGACACAGACAACGATGGCCAGCGGCATGAAAAGTGGCGTTTCCTTAACGTCATCGTAATAGTCCGGCTTGATCGCCTGGATCATGACCATCGCCGCGATCGGGAAGCCGGACAGGAACATCCCCGACCATTTTGCCTCGGCAGTGATGGCGCGCACGCGCCGGAACAGCTTGAACCTCGCCCGCACGACTTTCGACAGGCCGTCGAGGATCTCGGCAAGGTTCCCGCCCGATTTTTGCTGGATCGTCACCGCGACCGACAGAAACCGCAAATCCTGCAACTCGACACGACCAGCGAATTCGCCGATCGCCTCGCCAGCATCTCGGCCATAGGCAATCTCATCTGCGATCAGACCGAGTTCCGTGCCAAGCGGGTCGGCGACCTCTTCCGCAGCGATAGAGAGCGAAGCGCCGAAAGGGTGACCGACGCGCAGGCTGCGAACCATCAGGTCGATGGCTTCGGGCAGTTGTTCCTCGATCGCATCGACACGCTTCTTTGCCTTGCTGGACACCCAGAAGAAAACGCCGCCAAACCCGAAGGCGCAGGCCGCCCCGATGCGCATGATAATTTCAGTCTCGGTGGCAAGGGTCAGCATGACGTAGCTGAACAGGCTCAGCCCGATCATCAACAGAACGAGGCTGCGCGCGGAAAAGGCGATATTGCCCTTGCGCGCGCGGTCCTCGATCAACCCGTAGAATGGCAGCGTGACATTGCTGCCATGCAGGCTGCGCTCCTTGCGGAGCTGTTCCATCACCTCTTTCTTGACGCGTCCCTTGGCAATCAAGTCCAGACGCCGGTTCAGCTTGGAACTGTGCTCGATGCTCTTGCCGAAGGCCAGCAGGTATATACCCTGAATCAGCATCAGGACCGCACCGAAAATTGCCAGGTAAATCAGAGGGCTGAGCGTGAGTTCCATGGTCTATCTCCGTGCCCCGATTTCGTCATAGATGCTGGCGGGCAGGTCATAACCCCAGCGCTTGAAGCGGTCGGCAAAGGCAGACCGCAGGCCGGTTCCGGTGTAATGCCCAAGGATCGTGCCATCGGGCTCGAGCCCCGTGCGCTCGAAGCGGAAGATTTCCTGCATGGTGATGATCTCGCCCTCCATCCCGGTGATCTCGGTGATCGACATCATCCGCCGCGACCCGTCCTGAAGCCGCGAAACCTGTACGATCAGGTTCACGGCCGATCCGATCTGGCTGCGTACAGCGCGCAGCGGCATCTCGATACCCGCCATCGCGACCATGTTTTCCAGACGGCTGATCCCGTCGCGCGCGCTGTTGGCGTGGATTGTCGTCATTGACCCGTCATGGCCGGTATTCATGGCCTGCAGCATGTCGATGACTTCTTCGCCGCGGGTTTCGCCAACGATGATCCGGTCGGGGCGCATCCGCAGGGCGTTGCGCAGGCAGTCGCGCTGGGTCACTGCGCCTTTCCCTTCCATGTTGGCGGGGCGGCTTTCCATCCGGCCGACATGGATCTGTTGCAGTTGCAATTCGGCCGTATCCTCGATGGTCAGGACGCGTTCCTCGTTGCCTATGAACCCCGAAAGCGCGTTGAGCGTGGTTGTCTTGCCCGAGCCGGTCCCGCCCGAGACGATGACATTCAGCCGGGTCGAGACTGCTGCTTCGAGATAAAGCGCCATTTCCTCGGAGAAGGCGCCGAAGCGGACCAGATCCTTGATGCCAAGCTTGTCCTTCTTGAATTTCCGGATTGAGACCAACGCGCCATCCACCGCAACCGGCGGGACCATGGCGTTGAAACGCGACCCGTCGGCAAGCCGCGCATCGACATAGGGGTTGGATTCGTCCACACGCCGCCCGACAGCCGAAACGATCTTGTCGATGATGCGCAACAGGTGACGGTCATCGCGGAAGGTGACATCGCTGAGTGTCAGTTTGCCAGCGCGTTCGATGAAAACCTGCTTGGGCCCGTTCACCAGGATGTCGTTGACCGTGTCATCCTGTAACAACGGTTCAAGCGGCCCCAGCCCCATGACCTCGTAATACAGTTCCTGGTTCAGGGTCTTGCGCTCTTCGCTGTTGAGGACAACGTCGAGTTCGCTCAGCGTCTCGGCTGCGATTGTGGAAATCTCCGTGCGCAATTCCGCCTCGCTGGCGGTTTCAAGCGCGGCAAGATTCAGATTCTCCAGCAGGCGTTTGTGAATATCCGATTTGATTGAATTCAGACGGTGCTTGCGCTGGGTGGTCGCATCAGGGGCAGCCACGACGGCTGGGTGCGGAGATGACGGTTCCGGTTTGGACGCGGCCTTGGGGGCCGGATTGCCAGCTTGTGGCTTGCTGCGATCCGCGGCGGCATCGACGGGTTTGACCGCCTGCGCCCCTGTGGTCTTGCGATATCTCGAAAACATCTGGCTTACCTGTTCATTCTGCCGCAACTGTTGCGTGCTCGGCGTTTTCGAACAGCAGTGCGGCGAATTTGTGGATTTCCTTGTGAAGCGGGTTCTTGGGGGCGTATTCTGCCAGTGGCAGGCCATGATCGTTAGCGTCGCGGACCTGGTTGCCGCCATCGGGTAGCGACACGGCAAATTCGATGTCAAGGCTTTCTGCCATCCGTTTTGCCCGCGATTTCCCCGAAAGGTCCGTGAATTTGGGGGCCCGGTTCAGCAGGAAGCGGAATTTCTTCAATTCGATTCCGTCGGCCTTCATCGCGCGGATCATGCGCAGCGTGTTCTGGGCCGACCGCAGGTCCAGTTCCAGTAGCAGAAAATACAGACCCGACATATTCAGTACTGTTTCTGTCCAGTGGACAACAGTGCGCGGCATGTCGATCAGGACGAAATCGAATTTCTCGCGCGCCATGGTGATGACGCGCTCGATCTCGTCCGGAGTCAGCAGATCCAGCGGCAGCATGTCGGACGGTGCGGTCAGCACATGCAGCTTTTCCTGGAACACCTGCAACGCAGTGAAGAACGCCTGGTCATCCATGCTGCTGGTCTGGGACAGAAATTCATAGACTTTTTCAGTCCGGGGCAGGTCCAGATATGTGGAAACCGAACCCGACTGAAAATCGAAGTCGAGGATGCAGACTGACTTGCCCTTCTTCAAGGAGAGCTTGCAAAGCTCCCAGGCCAGATTGGTTGTGAAAGTTGTCCCACCGCAGCCGCCGCCCAGGGACTGGACTGCATAGACGACACCGCTTTTGCCACCGGTTGTCTGGGTTTGCAGTGTCGGGACGACGCCCATAGCTGCAGGCTTGTTCAGCTTCTCCAACGTGTCTTGCAGTGCATTTTCCGGCAATGGGTAGGGGACAAAATCATCCGCCCCGGCGCGCAGCAACTGATGCAGCACGATCGGCGAAATCGCCTCTGCGATGATCAGGATCCGGGCAGAACCTGCGCTGGCGGTCTCGATCAACGAGCGCACCAGTGCCAGGCTGGCTTCGGTTTCATTTTCCAGGACAATGGCGACAAGGTTCAGGTCGGCGGCATCGTCGGTCTTCAGAAAGACAAGGGCCTCCTGCACACAGAGGTTTCCCCAGTCTTCACCATATATCGATTCCATGTCCTCGATCAGCAGATCGAAGTCCTCGATCTTGCGGGCAACTGTGCAGGCGCGGATTTTCCGTGGCTCTTCTTCACCAAAACTCGACATTTCGCTTTCCTTAAGCACTGCTTTCCAGCCGTTGTGTAGCCCGGCGTTTCTCCCCGAGGGGGCTTGGATTCTCTCGTTCAAGATTGTTCATGAATCTGGCGAGAATTGGGCCAAAATACTCTAATTGTTCGGCGCGATCTGAACGCGATGTGCCCTTATGAAAAAACCTGCGCCGACGTCGGCGCAGGTCTGGGCAGGTTGCGTCTCGGCCTCGGCGTCGGCCCGGAT
>SLQN01000199.1 GCA_007131465.1 Paracoccaceae bacterium | reverse complement strand
GGACAGGGCCAGCACAACAGCAGCCGAGGCAACAGGCAGGCAGAAGAAGCGAAACATGGGACGGTTCCTTTTCGGGGGATGCTGGAAAGGGCAAGACGCGGGTTGGTCCACTTTGCCATCACAGGGCAAAAACAGGGTTAATCCGGCGTGCGCTGTCCATGTTTGCGCTGCAACAGAGCAGAAAATGCTGCATTGCGGCGCAAACCCCCTTGCCATTTGTGACCGATGATGATGCAGAAGCGACGGAAAATTACAAGGATTGCCCCATGGACACGCGCCCGTTTCGGTCTGTTCTGTATATTCCCGGCTCCAAGGAGCGCGCGCTTGAAAAGGCCCGGACGCTCGCGGCAGATGCGATCATCTTCGATCTGGAAGATGCCGTTGCGCCCCAGGAGAAGACCCGCGCGCGCGAATTGCTGGCAAGGACGCTGCAAGAGGTCGATTATGGTGCCCGCGCGAAACTGGTGCGGATCAACGCGCTTGGCTCTGCCTGGGGGGCTGATGATCTGGAAGTGATCGCCAGCGCACGGCCCGACGCGATCCTGCTGCCCAAGGTTGACACGGTGGCCGATGTCACCGCGCTTGCGCGCGCGCTCGACACGCGCGCAGAGACTGCTGACACCCGCATCTGGGCGATGATGGAATCCACGGCGGGCGTGCTGCATGCCGCCGAGATTGCGCGCGCGCCGCGCATGGCGGGGTTCATCATGGGCACGAATGATCTGGCCAAGGACATGGGCTGCCGGTTCCGGCCCGACCGCCTGCCCTTGCTGGCGGCACTGCAATTGCCGCTGATCGCCGCGAAGGCAGCCGGGATCGTGATTGTGGACGGGGTCTATAACGCGTTCAGGGACGACGCCGGGTTGCGGGCAGAATGTGAACAGGGCCGCGACATGGGATTTGACGGCAAGACACTGATCCATCCGGCGCAACTGGCCATCGCGAACGAAGTCTTTGCCCCGTCCGAGGATGAAATCGCGCTGGCCGAACGCCAGATCGAAGCCTACAACGCAGCCACAGCGCGTGGTGAAGGGGTGGCCGTGGTGGATGGAAAGATCGTCGAGAATCTGCATATCGTGACCGCAAAGCAAATCCTGGCACGGGCCGAGGCCATTGCCGAACTGACGGAGTAGCCATATGGGAACCCTCATCCTGATCCTCGGAGTCGCATTGTGGTGGGCCGCGCATCTGTTCAAGCGCGTAGCACCCGAACGCCGCGCAGCGATGGGCGAGGCCGGACGCCTGCCGCTGACGCTTGCGCTGGTAGGGTCGATTGTGCTGATGACACTTGGCTATCGGATGGCCGATCCGGTCTGGCTGTGGGCGACGCCGTTCTGGATGGTGCATCTGAACAACCTGCTGGTTTTTCTGGGGTTCTACCTGTTCGCCGTGTCCGGGCTGAAGACGGCGCTGCATCGCCGCATCCGCCATCCGCAGCTTTCGGGCTTCAAGGCCTGGGCCGTCGCGCATCTGCTGGTCGTGGGCACGGTGCAGGGCGTGATCCTGTTTGGCGGGCTGCTGGCCTGGGCGGTCGTGTCTGTCATCATGATCAACCGCGCGGACCGCGCCTGGACCCCGCCACCCGAGGCCGCGATGTGGAAGGAAGGGGTCGCCCTGGTGGGGGCGCTGTTTGCGATGCTGGTGGTGGGGCAGATTCATGGCTGGCTTGGCCCCTGGCCATTCGGGGGAGCGTGATGAGGGTCTACCGGTTGCTGACCGAGGAGGATAGCGCCGCGTTCTGCCACAAGGTGAGCGAGGCGCTGTCGAAAGGGTGGGAGCTTTATGGCAGCCCCGCCTATGCCTTTGACGCCGCAAGCGGCACGATGCGCTGTGCGCAGGCGGTGGTGAAAGAGGCAGATGTGACCTATCGGCCCGAGCTGAAGCTCGGAAGTCTATGAGTTCAGGGGGCTGAAGCCCCCACCCGGACCCGCAAGCGGGCCGGGTTCCCCCACAGGCATTGTGACCAGATCGAGAGGCAGGGCATGCGCAAGACCACGGCAGGTCGGTTCTTCGAAGATTACCGGATCGGGCAGGTCATCGACCATGCGGTTCCGCGCACAGTCTCGGGGGGGGAGCGGGCGCTGTATCATGCGCTGTATCCGGCGCGCGGGGCGCTTTATTCGTCCGATGCGTTTGCGCGCACCTGCGGCCTGCCGCAAAGCCCGCTGGACGACCTGATCGGCTTTCATGTCGTCTTCGGCAAGACTGTCCCGGATATCAGCCTGAACGCGGTCGCAAATCTGGGCTATGCGCAAGGGCGGTTCCTGCGGCCTGTCTATCCCGGCGACACCTTGCGCAGCCAGTCAGAAGTGATCGGGCTGAAACAGAATTCCAATGGCAAAAGCGGCGTCGTCTGGGTGCGCACGCGCGGGACCAACCAGCACGGTGCGCCGGTGCTGGACTATGTGCGCTGGGTGATGGTGCGGCAGCGCGACCTAGCGGCCCCTGCCCCTGCCCCGGTTGTCCCGGATCTGGCCCCGGTGGTGCAGCCCGAGGATCTGGTCGTGCCCGAGGGTCTTGATTTTTCGGCCTATGATTTCGCGCAGGCGGGCGAGCCGCATCGCTGGGCTGATTATCCCGTGGGCGAAGTGATCGACCATGTCGATGGCGTCACGCTGGAGGAAGCCGAGCATATGCTGGCGACGCGGCTGTGGCAGAACACGTCGAAAGTGCATTTCGACGGCACCCAGCGGGCCGATGGCAAGCGGCTGGTCTATGGCGGGCATGTGATCTCGATGGCGCTGGCGCTGTCTTTCAACGGGCTGGCCAATGCGCAGATGATCGCTGCCATCAATGCGGGCGCGCATGCGAACCCCTGTTTCGCCGGGGACACGATCCGCGCCTGGTCGGAAGTTCTGGACCGTGCGGAGACATGCGCACCGGGTGTGGGGGCCGTGAGGTTGCGGCTGGTGGCGACACGGGGCGACGCTTTCGTCCTGAGGGGAGATGATGGCAAATATCATCCCGACGTGCTTCTGGATCTGGATTACTGGGCCCTGATGCCCGTGTGATTTTGCCGGGCCAGATCAGGATTTCATGTTAGGGTTGCGCAGACGCGACGTCCGGAGGAGACATGAAGCCCATATCGGGTGCTGCCGTGCTGACAGTGTTTCTTGCAGGTGCCGCCGGGGCGCAGGGGGCGCTGAGTTGTGGGGCGGCACAAGATCACTGGCCCTTGTTCGAGCAGTTGAAAGCACATTTCCTGAAGGCAGAGTTCCGGGAGTTTCTGGAAAATTCAGGGCCGATGATGGCGCATGAGATCGAGAATTACGATGCCTATTTCGGGGTCATGGAGCAACGGTTTCCTGACGGCTTCGAGTTGTGTCAGACAGTGCTGGTGCGCGAGGAGCAACCGGGGTTCCGGCAAGAGATCGTGATGTATCTGCGCGATGACCTGCGCGCGCCGATCACACTGTTACTGACAGGGGTGACGATCCGGGACCGCCCGCAACTCGTCTATTTCAACTATAACTCCACCTCCATCTCTGTTCTGTCAGAACTTCGTTGACGCCTGTCACGACATCGGATCAGCCCGTCCGGGTGATCCGAGGGCCTGCGGAAACGCCATCGACAGGCTTTTTGTGATCACTGGCTCCAGACGTGTGATCACAAAACTGGAAGCGGCCAAAATTTTATCGCTAACTTATCTGAAATCCGGTCTTTGCCTGCGCAGAAGACGTGACATTTGCGCTAAAACGCGTATGTGAAATGGGAATGTGAGTCACGCTGCATCTGGCAGTGCTGCAAAGATCGAAGGGAGCCGTGCATGGCGGACGTCAACCGGGGCAATCGCCCGTTATCACCACATCTGCAAATCTATCGCATGCCGCTGGCGGGGATCACGTCGATCCTCAATCGCATTACCGGGGTGGGCATGACGCTGGCGGCCGTGCTGATCGTGTGGTGGTTCGCGGCCGGCGCGTTCAGCGCAGATTATTTCGGTTTTGTGGACGGTCTGCTGACCTCGATCCTGGGCCATCTGATCCTGATCGGATCGCTCGCGGCGCTGTGGTATCACATGCTCAATTCGATCCGGCATCTGATCTGGGATACGGGCCGGATGATGGATATCGCAACCGTTGAAAAGACCAGCTATGGGGTCTTTGCAGGCACGGCCCTGCTGACGCTTCTGACCATCATCATCGTTTAAGGGGGCCATGTCATGGGGTTCAAGACGGATTACGCCCGCGCACATGGACGCGGCGCCGCAGGCGAGGGCCTGCATCACTGGTGGAGCCAGCGCATCACCTCGATAGCACTGATACCGCTGACGCTTCTTTTCATCGTGCCTTTCGGACGCGCGCTGGGCGGCGGACATGATGTCTTTGTGGCAACTTATTCCAACCTCTGGCATGCACTGGTGGCAATCCTGTTCCTGCTTGCGGCATTTTCGCATCTGCAACAGGGGTTGCAGGTCGTGATAGAGGACTATGTTCCCGGTAAGGCCACGCGGACAGCGGCGCTGCTGGCCAATACATTGCTCTGCTGGGCTCTTGCCGTGGCCGGTGTCCTGTCGGTCGCCACTGTCCTGTTCAGCGCCTGAGGAAAGAACATGTCTGCATACAAGATCGAAGAACACAGCTATGATGTGGTCGTGGTGGGCGCAGGCGGCGCGGGGTTGCGCGCCACGCTGGGCATGGCCGAACAGGGGCTGCGCACGGCCTGCGTGACGAAGGTTTTCCCCACACGCTCGCACACTGTTGCGGCGCAGGGCGGGATCGCGGCAAGCCTTGGCAACATGGGCCCCGACAGCTGGCAGTGGCATATGTATGACACCGTCAAGGGGTCGGACTGGCTGGGCGATACCGATGCAATGGAATATCTGGCCCGCGAAGCACCCAAGGCGGTGTACGAGCTGGAACATTACGGCGTGCCTTTCTCGCGCACGGAAGAGGGCAAGATCTACCAGCGCCCCTTTGGCGGCCACACGACCGAATACGGCGAAGGCCCACCCGTGCAGCGCACCTGCGCCGCTGCGGACCGCACCGGGCACGCGATGCTGCACACGCTTTATGGCCAGTCGGTCAAACAGAAGGCGGAATTCTACATCGAATACTTCGCCACGGACCTGATCATGTCCGAAGATGGCGTGTGTCAGGGTGTGCTGGCGTGGAAACTTGATGATGGCACGCTGCATCTCTTCAGCGCCAAGATGGTGGTGCTGGCCACGGGCGGCTATGGCCGCGCCTATTTCAGCGCCACATCGGCGCATACCTGCACGGGCGATGGCAACGGGATGGTGGCGCGTGCGGGCCTGCCGCTGCAGGACATGGAATTCGTGCAGTTCCACCCGACCGGTATTTATGGCGCGGGCTGCCTGATCACCGAGGGCGCGCGCGGCGAAGGCGGCTATCTGACCAACTCCGAGGGCGAGCGGTTCATGGAACGCTATGCGCCGACCTACAAGGATCTGGCCAGCCGCGATGTGGTGTCGCGCTGCATGACGATGGAAATCCGCGAAGGGCGCGGGGTGGGGCCGAACAAGGACCATATCCATCTGCACCTGAACCATCTGCCGCCCGAAACGCTGCATCTGCGCCTGCCCGGCATCTCGGAATCGGCGCGGGTCTTTGCGGGTGTCGATGTGAACAAGGAACCGATCCCGGTGCTGCCGACCGTGCATTACAACATGGGCGGGATTCCCACGAATTACTGGGGCGAGGTTCTGAATGCCGATGCCGAGAACCCGGCCCGTGTCGCGCCCGGCCTGATGGCCGTGGGCGAGGCGGCCTGTGCCTCGGTGCATGGGGCGAACCGGCTTGGGTCGAACTCGCTGATCGACCTTGTCGTGTTCGGTCGCGCGGCGGCCATTCGCGCGGGCGAGGTGGTGGACCCGAAAGCGCCCAACCCGACCCTGAACCGCGCCAGCGTGGATCGGGCTGTGGACCGTTTCGACCGATTCCGCCATATGGACGGGGCCGTGCCGACCGCCGAATTGCGACTGGAGATGCAAAAGACCATGCAATCCGATGCGGCTGTCTTCCGCACCGACAAGACGCTGGCCGAGGGGGTCAGCAAGATGAAGGCTGTCGCCCAGAAGATGGATGACCTGCATGTCACCGACCGGT
>SLQN01000034.1 GCA_007131465.1 Paracoccaceae bacterium | reverse complement strand
GCCGAGATCGCCTGCCGCGGTACCGGCCAGCTCAAGCTCCACCCCGAAGCCCTCGACAAGCTGCAGGCCCTACGCGAACGCCTCGGCAAGCCGCTGATCGTGCGCTCGGCCTATCGAAGTCCCGAGCACAATCGCAATGTCGGCGGTGCGCCACGCTCGAAGCACATGGACGGGACGGCGTTTGATATCGCCATGTCGAACCATGATCCGCTGGCGTTTGAAGCTGCTGCCCGCGAGGTGGGCTTCCTCGGCTTCGGCTTCTATCCGCGCTCGGGCTTCATCCATATCGATCTCGGGCCCGCGCGCGTCTGGGGCGAGCGGTTTCCCGTGCGCGCGGTGCCATTTGCGGCGGAGACACCGCCCGCACGAGAAACCATCGCGCAGAGTCGGACGCTGAAAGGGACCGGGGCTGCGGGGGTGGCCACTGTCGGGGCGGCTGGCGTGGAGGTGGCGCAGGAGGTTCTGGCCGAGGCGCAGGGCGCTGTTCTGCCGCTCGTGCCGCATCTGGACACCCTGCGCTGGCTGTTCATCGCGCTCGCACTGGTGGGGATCGCCGTGGCCGTCTGGGCGCGGGTGGATGATTGGAAGAAAGGGCTGCGGTGATGTGGGGCAGTCTGGTGGTCGGGCTTCTGGCCCGGCCTTGGGCGCGGCGGGTGGCGGCCATCGCCCTCGCCCTGCTCACCATCACCCTGTTCATCATCAACCTTCGCCGCACGGCCGAGCGCGCAGGCCGCGCCGCCGAACGGCTGGAAACTCTGGAGCAGACCCATGCCATCCACCGCCAGATGCTGGATGCGGCCGCGCGCCGCCCTCGCAGCCGCGACGATCTTCTTGACCGGCTGCGCGGGGGTGAATTCTGAAACTCCGCCCAGCGCTTGTCCGCCGGTGGTGGAATACAGGCAGGCCGAGCTGGCGCGGGTTGCCGAGGAGGTGACGCGGCTGCCAGTTGACGCGTTGATCCCCGAGTGGCTGGCGGACTATGTGGTGTTGCGGGAACAGGTGCGGGCGTGCGCACCATAGGACATTTCAGGCGCGTGAGACAAAACGCCTTCGGGTCAGCTCGCTTCGTCGGGATCGCGCAGGGCAATCGCGTTTGATTCACGGAGTGGCCAAGCCGTTGAGAATGCTACGTAAGTAGTCGTCACTCCAACCAGCTTTCTTGAGCTTGATGGAGAGGGAGCCTTTCGAAGTGTCCCGTCTGACGACGTCGAGTGCGCGGCGGCGCAGGACAGCAAGGTTGCCTGGGCCGTTGTCCTTCCGGTTGCGCGCGGCATCTTCTCGGAACGAGACGTCCAGTTGCCAGTGCAGGGCGTTCTCGATGGCCCAGTGAGCGCGGACCGTGGACAGCAGAACCTCGGGCGCAGGCATCCAGGACAGGGCGAAGAACCGGGTTTCGGAGCTCACCTTGCCGTCCATTTCCCGGGTCGCCTCGATCCGGCCGAACCCCTTGAGGCCCGGAAATTCATGGTATTCTCCCAATGCCTTGGCCGAAACCACGATAGCTTTGCGGGTCTCCTTGCGGCCGTGTCCGGTCTCCGCGGTGACCGCTTCGGGATGGGCTGCCCCGAGGTCGGTGAAACAGCCGCGGGCGTCGGACAGGAGCGACTCCTGATTGCCTTTCAGAGCGAGGCACCAGTCGCCGCCGCCCGCGTTGATGGCTGCAACCGTTCGGCGGTTGCAGTGCAGAGCATCGCCCGTGACCACCTTGCCCCGGAGCGCGATCAGCCCCAGGGCCTCGATTGCCGCATCGAGCTCCGCGCCCCGATCCGCCGGCACCGTCGCCAGCGTCAGGCGCAGCCGCGCAGCATAGGCCGACACCATCATCCGCGTCCGCGCGCTCTCGGTCTTGTCGCGCGCACCGCGCAGCGCCTTGCCGTCGATGGCGATCACATCGCCGTCCTTGAGGAGCGCGGCGATATCGGCGAGCACCCTGCCGAAGGCGGCATCGAGTGCGTTCGGATCGATCATCCTGAAGACCTCCGAGAACGTGTCGTGCGACGGGATGGCATGCCTGAGCCTTAGGAAGCCTCTGAAAAGGCTTTCTTTTGCGCGGCCGAACGCCGCCATCTCGGCACAGGAGCTCGACCCGCACAGGACTGACACGAAGGCGATGACGAGCAACTCGCCAAGGTCATGACGCGTGTTGCTGGCCCTCGGATCTGGAACGTCATCGAAGGCGGACAGGAAAATCTGCATGGTGGCAAGGGCTCCGTGAACTGGCACCCCAACCCAAGAATCCATCGCTCCGTCAGACGCAAGCCCGCACGATCACGACCTCAGTTCCAAACGCGATTCCCCTGCGGGATCGCGCAGGATCACTTCCGGTTCATCCTGAATTTGCCACTCATCCATGAAAGTGATGCGCATCAAGGCCTTTACACTCTACGGGATGCAAGGTTCGACTCTAAGTAAGCGACTGGACCGTGTGGTTTGTTCCGGCAAAAGCGCCCCCGCCCTTAAATTCCGACAATCCCATCCGCCTTCGCCAGTGATGCGCGATATCGCAGCGCCGTGCGAACCAGATATCTTCATGCGCTGTCATCTGACGCAAAAGCGAGTCCAGCCCCGCGACACGGCCAGGTCGCCCAATGATCCGCAGATGAATGCCGATTGAAAGCATCCGCGGCAGCGTTCCTCCTTCAGCATAAAGCTGATCGAAAGCGCCCATGCAATAGCGCGTGAAATCTTCCGGAAAGATGAAACCGCCATTATTGGTAAAGCGCATGTCATTGGTGTCGAAAGCATAGGGAAGGACCACATGCGGCACCCCATCTACAGTCTCGATCCTTGGCAGATCATCATCATAGGCGTCACTATCATAGAGAAAGCCGCCTTCTTGAACGAGCAGCCGACGGGTATTCACAGAAGAGGAAGAGCGCGTGTGCCAGCCCAGAGGGCGAATGCCACAGGCCGTCTTGATCGCCTCGACAGTTCGGGTGATCACGCTGCGCTCCTGTTCTTCTTCCATGCTGTGATGCTGTTCCCAACGGTAGGAATGTGCGCTGATCTCGTGCCCTCGGGCAATGATGTCCTGCGCCAGCCAAGGCGACCGCTCAAGTGCGCGAGCGCAACAACTGAAAGTGGCCCGGACGCCGTAGCTTTCTAGTAAGCTGACAATCCGCCAATAGCCCGCCCGTGTGCCGTAGCCAAAATGGCTTTCCATGCACAAATCGGGCCGTCCCGGCACGTTTTCCACGATTTCATGCACGAATTCATTGCGTTCGTCGCCATCAGCAATGCTGAGTTCGGCACCCTCCTCGACATTGATGACGAAGGACACGGCCAGTCTTGCCTGCCCTGGCCATTGCGGATGTGGCGGTGTCGCACCGTAGCCTTCAAGATCGCGTCGGTCCTGCCTGCGTGCTGTCATCGGGTCTTCCATTCACTGTCTTGTCGGTTGGTGCTGCACCCGGGCGCCGCCCCGGCGCGTTCAAGCGCCAGTGCCACAGCGGCACTGACCGGGTCGATCACGGGCATGGCCACTTCTGTCGCCAACACACGGGCTGCGCGCGCAAGCGGTCCGCCGCCAACGATGACCTGCTGCGCGCCGGCGGCACGCGCCGTGTCGATCAATCTGGCCAGAGCCTGTTGTGTCTGGATTGGGTCCGCCATCAATGCGGCAGGATCATGCGTGTCGGGGGTGAACACGCCGCAGAACAGGGGCGCGACATGATGCGCCTGCGCTTGCTGCCGGATGGAGCCGATAAGCGCCGGTGTCGTCGTGATCACGGCGCAGGGTAGCGCGTTGCGGTGCGCCGCCTCGAACGCGGCTTCGCCAAAGCCCGTGACCGGCATTTTCAGGCGGGCGCGCAACCCGTCACATCCGGGATCACCGAATCCCGCCACGATCGCCCCATCACACGGCGGAACCTGCGGCACCATGGCTAGAATGGCGCTGGCGGCATGGCGCAGGCTGTCGGGATCCAGGATCAGTGCAGCCCCGCTGCGCGCTGTCAATGCAGTGATGTTGACCGAAGGTGGTGCGCAAAGTTGGGCAAGTGCCAGCATCTGCTGCGTGACAGCTTCGCTGGTGTTGGGGTTGATCATGACCAGCGCTGTGGCAGGCGCTGGTTGCACAGCCGGGTCTTGCGCGGTCATTTGGCCCCCTCTGTCGTGGTGTCTGGCGCCTTGCGCCATGTCTTCCACCCCGACCACAGCAAGACCAGAACGCAGACCGACAGGATGCTTGCACTGATGGGACGTTCGATGAAGACCGCCAGATCACCACGCGACAGGACAAGCGCCCGGCGGAAATGTTCCTCCATCAGAGGGCCAAGGATGAAGCCCAGCAGCAGCGGGGCGGGTTCGAAATTCAGCCGCGACAGGACATAGCCAAGCGCCCCGATGATCGCCACCAGATATATGTCAAACGGGTTCCCGTTCACGCTGTAAACGCCCAGGCAAACGAAAATCAGGATGGCAGGATACAGCATGCGGTATGGAATGCGCAGCAGGCTGAGCCACAGGCCGATCAGGGGAATGTTTAGCACCAGAAGCAGAAGGTTGCCGATGACAAAGCTGGCAATCAAGCCCCAGAAAATCTGTGGATGCTGGTCAATCAGCAACGGCCCCGGCGTGATGCCGTGAATGATCAGCGCCCCCATGATCAGCGCCATGGTTGCATCTCCGGGGATACCCAGGGACAATGTGGGTACGAACGACGTCTGTGCGGCCGCATTATTGGCGGCCTCTGGCCCAACCACGCCTTCAATCGCCCCGTTGCCGAATTCTTCCGCGCGCCGCGATGTGCGTTTTTCGATCGCATAGGCGATGAAAGACGCCATCGTCAGGCCCGCGCCGGGCAGGGCGCCGAAAAAACCGCCTACGCCCGTGCCACGCAGGATCGCAGGCCAGGAACGGGACAGATCAGGCCGCGTGGGCACCATGGATCTGAATGTCACCTTGCCGATGGGCTTGCGTTCGCTGCTGCCCACTGCATTGCTGATGATGTCCGCGATGGCGAAAAGGCCCATCGCAATCGCAATCAGATTGATCCCGTCATAGAGTTCCACAAAGCCGAAATCGAAGCGCGAGACGCCGGAATTCACATCGGTTCCCACCATGCTCAGCACAAGGCCCAGGACCACCATGCCCGCGCCCTTCAGCAACGAGGTCGAGAGCGTCGCGGCAGACAACAGGCCCAGCAGCATGATCGCGAAATATTCGGCAGATCCGAATTGCAGCGCAAATTCGGCGACTCTCGGCGCAAACAGCACCAGAACCAGCAACCCGATCATGGCCCCTGCAAAGGACGCGACCGTGGTCATCAGCAGTGCAATGCCGCCGCGCCCCTGCTGCGTCATCTGATAGCCGTCAATCGCGACAACCGCCGCCGAAGATGTGCCGGGAATGCGCAGTAGGATCGAGGTCGTCGATCCGCCATATTGCGACCCGTAATAAACCCCGGCGATCATGATGATCGCTTCGGCGGGACCGATGTAATAGGTGATCGGCAGCAGCAGCGAGATCGCCGCCAATGGCCCGATACCCGGCAGAACCCCGATCATGGTGCCCAGAAAGACACCGATGAAACAGTAAAGCAGAACTGATGGTGCAAGGGCTGCTTCGAAGCCCAGTGCAAGATTGGCAAGCGTGTCCATGCTGCTATCCCCCTACCAAATCGCGCGCGGCAGCAGCGGGATCGACATGCCCAAACCCAGTGAGAAAATGACCACTGTGATGCCGGTGATGCATGTGGCAAGCAGCAAACGCCCGAGAAGCGTGCTTTCATATTCGGCGCAGGACGCGACAAGTGCTGTCACGAAAGACGCGATGAGCAGACCGAGGCGTTCGACCGTCGCCGCAAAGATCACGACTGACACCAGGATCAGCACGAAGCTGCGCAAATTGACGCTGGGCATCTTTCCGCTTCGGCGCAGCCCGGAAAGAAAGATCATCACGCCGATCCCTGACAGCAGCCAGCCCAGCATTACCGGGAAATAACCGGGCCCCATGCGGACAAGCGTGCCTGCCCGATAGTCCTGTGCCAACCAGACGGTTGCCAGTCCGATCCCGGCCATCAGCAGTCCGCCGATGATGTTCTCATGGTCGCGTGCAGGCATTCAGAGTAATCCTTCGCATTGTGCCCTATGCG
>SLQN01000516.1 GCA_007131465.1 Paracoccaceae bacterium | reverse complement strand
TGGCCAGCCTGTGCTGGTGGTGAACACGGCGTCGCTTTGCGGGTTCACACGGCAATATGGCGACATGCAGCGGCTGCACGAAACCTACGCCGATCAGGGGCTTGTCGTACTCGCCGTGCCATCGGACGACTTCCATCAGGAACTGGCCAGTAATGAGGACGTCGCCGATTTCTGCCGTGTGCAAACGAGGCTGACCTTTCCCATCACGCAGATCACCCCTGTTACTGGGCCAGAGGCGCATCCCTTCTTTCAATGGCTCGCGCGCGAGCATGGCCACGTCCCGCGCTGGAATTTCAACAAGACGCTTATCGGACCGGATGGCGGGGTGCTGGGCTTCTGGGGCTCCGGCACGCGACCCACAGCGCGCGCCATCACGCGCCAGATCCGCGCCGCACTGCCGTGACATGAACGCACTGATGCCCCCGATTCTCATAGGCTCCGAGATCTATCGCGGGTCGAGCTATGGCGCGTGGCATCCGCTGCATATTCCTCGCGTCTCAACCGTGATGGACCTTGCGCGCACCCTTGGCTGGTTGCCGCAGGCGCAGTATCGCGTCAGCCCGCGTGCCAAGCCTGCTGCATTGCTCGCCTTTCACACGCCCGATTATCTTGCGGCCCTGCAAGCAGCGGAAGCATCGCAGTCTGTCAGCGATGACATCCGCGCGCGCTACGGTCTGGGCAGCACCGCGAACCCGGTCTTTCCCGAAATGTTTCGCCGTCCGGCCACGGGGGCAGGCGGCGTGATGCTGGCGGCGGAGCTGGTGACATGCGGCGGTGTGGTGCATGTGCCCGGCGGCGGCACGCATCATGCCATGGCCGACCGCGCGAACGGATTTTGCTACCTCAACGATCCGGTGCTGTGCTTGCTGGCGCTGCGCCATCACGGCCTTGACCGGATCGCCTATATCGATATCGACGCGCATCATTGCGACGGGGTCGAGGCCGCGCTGTCCGGCGCGGAAGACATGCTTCTGATCTCTGTCCACGAGGAAAAACGCTGGCCCTTCACGGGCGCGCTGGCGGACGAGGGCGCGGGGCGAGCGATCAACCTGCCAGTGCCGCGCGGCCTGAACGATACCGAGATGCGCACCATCCTGCACCGCCTGATTCTGCCCGCGCTGGACCAGTTCGCCCCGCAAGCGATCGTGCTCCAATGCGGCGCCGATGCCATCGCCGAAGATCCGCTGTCGCGGCTTGATCTGTCGAACAACGCCCATGTCGAGGTGGCGCTCGCCCTGCGTGCGCAGGCGCCCCGGCTGATCGTGCTGGGCGGGGGCGGGTATAACCCCTGGTCGGTCGCGCGGCTCTGGACCCGTATCTGGGGCGCGCTGAACGGGCGCGAGGTGGCAGGCCTTCTGCCTGATGCCGCGCAGGACGTTCTCGACAGCCTGCACTGGAACCGGCGCGCCGCCGGGCGCAATCCGCCCGAGGCATGGCGCAGCACGCTGAACGACCCGCCGCGCGAAGGCCCAGTAAGGGCAGAGGTTAGGGAACGGATCGCGCATCTGCGCGGGCGGGTGCCGGGGCTGTCTGGCAGATGACGCTCCCGGGATAAAGACGACTGGACACGCGCCCAGGATACGACGCGAAAAGACAGCGCGCGCCGCATCGCGTTTTTCACCGAAGGGGACCCCACCAGTCTCGCCGCAGTAACTGTCTTGGTTGGAGCGACCCTATGAAGATACTTCCGAAAACACGGAAAACATCAGGGGGAAGGCTTCCCGACATTTACATGGCCGCAACAATATCCGAAATCTAACAGCGAATGGAGGACGACACGATAAGAACGTGCGTTGCAAATCTGACCACGCGGTTGTGAATGGCAGTCTGCGATGGCAGCACGACGGATTATGACCTAGACAGTTCAAGCCACAGCGGCAAAGAGTAAGCCTTGCCACAGCCCGCCTCGGCAGTTTCACGCGCAATCGGCCCGGGCATCATGCGCCGCAAGACTGGCAGGATACAGGGAGACGACGACATGGATGACAACACGCTCGTTTGCGACGTTCTGATCGTCGGTGGAGGTCCGGCTGGCCTGTCCGTCGCTTCAACTTTGCCAGACGACATCAAGACTGTCATCGTGCATCAGGATCAGGAGATCGGCCTGCCAGTGCGCACGTCAGGTGGGTGCTGGATGCAGGATGTTGATCGCCTTGGAATCCCTGACGGGATGTATCAGCGCGTGCAAACAACCGAAGCCTTTTCCGATAATGAGCATGCAACCCTTGCTTTTGGCGATGTGGTCCCTGTGATCCTGGACACGCCCAGCCTTTACCAATGGATTGCACAGCAATCTGACCATAAAGACCGCACACTGCTTCTGGGAACCAAGTTTCTTTCAGCGCGCCAGCGTGATGATGGGCTCTATGAAAGCAAGATCCGCGCCCGCGACAAAGCTTTTGACCGTGTTATCTCGAAGTACATCGTTGATGCATCGGGTTGGCATTTCGCAGTGCTGAACGCACTTGGACTCGTCTCCAAGCCCCAGCGCCTCGGAGTGGGGACCGAATACGAATACCCCCTGGGTGACAACGCACCTGACCGCGCCTTGATCTTTGTCGGGAAGAAAGTGCTGTCGGGATATGGCTGGGTATTCCCGACGGTGCTTGGCACTCTGCGGGTCGGCGTGGGTGTGATCCAGCCAGATACTGACAAATCCCCGCGCGAGTTGCTCGACGCGGTCGTCAAGGACAAAGCCTATACCGACAGGCTGGGACTGAAGCTTGAGGGTGAGCCGATCGTGCATAGCGGGATTCTGCCCTCGGTGGCGTATGACGACCGCCTTGTCTTCGGAAAGGTCATCCGCGTGGGTGACTCGGCGAATTTTGCTACACCGACCCTCGGAGAAGGTATTCGGATTTGCATGGACCTCGGAAGATTGCTTGGCGAGCAACTTGGCCTTGCCGTAAAGACAGGACGCGACCGGCCACTCAAGACCTATGAACGCCGGTGCAGGCGAAAGCTGAAGCGCGACTACAAATGGGGATTTCATGTGAATATGCGCGCGGCAAAATACACACACGAAGATTGGAATGCGTCTGTGCGGCGGATGCGACATCTCGGACCCGACGCGCTGGTCGCAACCTTTCGCGGCGAATTCCCACCCTTGAAGATCGCCAGGATTTTCCTGTCAGTCATACGCCCCTACCTGCGGTCACGCTTGCGCCGGATCAGGGCAGGAAAAGCTTGAGCGCAACGTCACGCGAAAGATCGACTGTGAAGGCACCTGCCGCGCATGAGCTGCCGCCGCCGCGCCAGCGTCTGCATCGAAGCGCGCCCCATCGTATCATTGTTCGACACCAGCACTGCCACGAAACCCGCCCTTCCGCCCCTCGCAGCGCGCGGCCCCACCTTGCGCAAGCCGGGTTGGGCGCATAAAGAGTGGCGCGACATGTTTTCGGGGGAAGGGTCGGCCCATGCCGCTTCTGGTGATGAAATTCGGCGGCACATCGGTCGCCGATCTGGAGCGGATCCGCAATGCCGCCACCAAGGTCCGTGCCGAAGTTGCGCGCGGCTATGACGTGATCGTCATTGTCTCGGCCATGTCGGGCAAGACGAACGAGCTTGTCGGCTGGGTGAACGAGACATCGCCCCTGTATGACGCGCGCGAATATGATGCCGTTGTCAGTTCGGGCGAGCATGTGACCGCTGGTCTGATGGCGCTGACGCTACAGGAAATGGACGTGCCCGCACGGTCCTGGCAGGGCTGGCAGGTCCCGATCCAGACCACCAGCCAGCACGGTGCGGCCCGGTTCGTCGATATCCCCCGCGCCAATCTGGACGCGAAATTCTCCGAAGGCTTCAGGGTCGCAGTGATCGCGGGGTTTCAGGGTGTCAGCCCAGAGGGGCGCATTACCACGCTGGGGCGCGGTGGATCGGACACGACCGCCGTGGCCTTTGCGGCCGCCTTTGATGCGGAACGCTGCGACATCTATACGGATGTCGATGGCATCTACACCACCGACCCGCGCATCACCTCGAAGGCCCGCAAGCTTGACAAGATCAGCTTCGAGGAGATGCTTGAACTGGCGTCGCTTGGGGCGAAGGTGCTGCAAACCCGGTCGGTCGAACTGGCGATGCGCTACAAGGTGCGGCTGCGCGTTCTGTCATCATTCGATGAGACGGACGAAACATCAGGAACTCTGGTCTGTGACGAGGATGAAATCATGGAATCGAAAGTCGTCTCGGGCGTGGCCTATAGCCGCGAGGAAGCGAAACTGACCCTGGTCACGGTCGAGGACCGCCCCGGAATTGCTGCCGCGATCTTCGGCCCGCTCGCGGAAAGCGGGGTGAATGTGGACATGATCGTTCAGAACATTTCGGAAAAGGACTATCAGGGCAGCGACAAGCCCGTGACCGACATGACCTTTTCCTGCCCTGTCGATCAGGTGGGCCGCGCGCGCAAGGCGCTGGAAGCCGCGCGCGATGCAGGCTCCATCCGGTATGAGAAGCTTGAAATTGACACAGACGCCGCCAAGGTGTCCGTGGTCGGCATCGGGATGCGCAGCCATGCCGGGGTTGCGGCGCGCATGTTCAGTGCACTTGCGCAAGAAGGCGTCAATATCAAGGTGATCGCGACCTCCGAGATCAAGATTTCAGTGCTGATTGACAGAAAGTATATGGAACTGGCCGTGCAGGCACTTCATGATACGTTCGAACTCGACAAGGCGGGCTGAGGCAGGCCCGCAAGACCAGACCTGAATTGCAACTGGTCCGACACCGGGGGATCAGGCCAGACACCAAGACTGCAAGCAGCATCGGAGGGGCCATGCCCCACAGAACGGAAACAGACAGCAGAAAGCTGCTTCGCCGCCTGCGCGACGAGATGTCCCGTTCGGGGCCGGGGCAGGAACGGCTGGACCGGATCACCACCATCATCGCCGAATCGATGGGGGTGGATGTCTGCTCGATCTATCTGTTCCGCGACCCCGATACGCTGGAATTGTGTGCCACCGAAGGGCTGCGCCCCGAATCGGTTCATAAGACAAGACTGCGGCTGGGCGAAGGGCTGGTGGGCAAGGTCGCGCGGCTGGCGCGGCCCCTGAACAGCGCCAACGCGCCTGCCGAGCCGGGGTTTCGCTTCATGCCCGAGACCGGGGAGGAGGTTTTTTCGTCTTTCCTCGGCGTGCCGATCCAGCGTCTGGGCGAACGTCTGGGCGTGCTGGTGGTGCAGGCCAAGGAAAAGCGCCTCTATTCGGACGACGAAATCTACGGGCTGGAAGTCGTGGCGATGGTGCTGGCCGAGATGACCGAACTTGGCGCCTTTGTCGGCGAAGAGACAGGCTTTGCCACGCCCCACAAGAACCCGACCCAGTTGCGCGGCGTCACGGCACAGGAGGGCGAGGCCGAAGGCCATGTCTGGCTGCACGAGCCGCGCGTCGTCATCACCAATCTGGTCAATGATGACAGCGAGGCCGAACTGGCCCGCCTGCACGATGCGGTGGCGCAGTTGCGCGTCTCGATCGACCAGCTTCTGGAAAGCGCCGGGTCGCGTGACAAGGACCATCAGGAAGTGTTGCAGACCTACCGGATGTTTGCGCAGTCGCGCGGCTGGATGAAACGGATGGAGGAAGACATCCGCCTTGGCCTGTCCGCCGAATCTGCGGTGGAAAAGGAACAATCCACGGCCCGCGCACGGCTCGAGACTGTGCCCGACGCTTATCTGCGCGACCGGTTGCATGATCTGGACGACCTCTCGAACCGGCTCTTGCGGATCCTGACCGGCCAGGGGCGCGAGACGGGGGCCGAGATGCCCGACCGCCCGATCCTTGTCGCGCGCAATATCGGTCCGGGTGACCTGTTGGACTATGGCCGCAGGTTGCGCGCCGTGGTGCTGGAAGAAGGGGCCGTCGGCAGCCATGCCACAATTGTCGCGCGCGCACTGGCAATCCCGCTGATCATCAACGTGCCGCGCATCACGACCGAAGCCCTGAACGGCGACCATATCCTTGTCGATGGCACGGAAGGGGTGGTGCATCTGCGCCCCGATGACAGCATTTCCAGCGCCTTCCGGGACAAGATGGCGATGCAGGCCAAGGCGCAGGAACGCTATAGCAGCCTGCGCGACAAGCCCGCACAGGCGCGCTGCGGCACGACCATATCGCTCAAGATGAATGCCGGGCTGATGGCGGACCTGCC
>SLQN01000243.1 GCA_007131465.1 Paracoccaceae bacterium | reverse complement strand
TCTTGCCATCCGCCCGGGTGACGCTGTCCGGGCTGCTGCCCTTCCAGTTCTGCGCAGCCGGGGTCGGCCACTGCGCCGCCTGCGCGGGCAGGGGCGGGGTGCCGCCCGAGCCATAGCTCTGGCCCGGACCGCCCTTCGCGCCATCCGTGGCCTTCGGCGTCGACCAGCTGGTGATCCCCAGCGCCAGCGCCTCGGCCTTGCGGGTGAAGTCGCTGTTCCCGGCCGGGTTGTAGCTGGCGGTGCCGGGATGCAGGCTCATCGGTGTGGGCCAGGATGAAGATGCGCAGCCGCTGGTGCGGCGCACCGACTTCTGCCGCGCTGAACAGACCCGCCGCAGGCGTGTAGCCCAAGCCCCAAAGCTCTCGCAGGACGGTCTCGAGCCCGAGGGTGACATGGCCTGCGACGTTTTCGAGGAAGACCCATGCGGGGCGGCATTCCGTGATGACCCGCGCGACGTCGGGCCAGAGATGACGGGGGTCGTCGGCGCCGCCGCGTTTCCCAGCCGCGCTGAAGGGCTGGCAGGGATATCCGGCGAGGACGATGTCGAAGGCCCCGCAGAAGGGGCGGGCGTCGAAGGTCCGCAGGTCGGTCCAGATCGGCGCAGGCGCGAAATACCCTGCGCGTTGCGCGGCGATGAGCACAGCGCGGGGCCAGTCCTCCCATTCGACGAAGCAGTTTGTGTGATATCCGGGCTCGGCGAGCATGAGGCCCATATCCAGGCCTCCGCCGCCTGCGCAGAGGGACAATCCGTGCCGGGGACGTGACACCATGCCATTCACCGCACCCCGCGCTCGCGCAGCCGCTCGACCGTGACCAGACCGCGTTCCAGCATCGCATCGCGGATGCTGTTGCTGATCGTGTTCGCGGGCAGGAAGCGGTCGGAATTGACCAGATCGGCATAGAATGCCGCCTTTTCCTCGGCGCTGGGCATGGGGCCTAGATTGCGGTTCTGACCCCGGCCATTGCCAGTGCCGGTGCCGTTGGCTGCGAATTTCCTCGCAATCGGCGCGCCAGTCTGTTTCAGGCGCTGCGCTGCGCGCTGCATGGCGCGGTCGAGCGCCTTGGGGCCATCGGGTGGTTCGGGGTGGTCCCGCCGCGAGGCTTCGGCAACCGCGAGGATCGCGGCCTCGTCGAGACCCAGATCATCGCGCCAGCGCCGGACGTGTTTGCGGGGTGGCGAGCCCTGCCACCAGCCGGGTAGGGCGGAGGGATCGAGGCCCAGCGCTGCCAGTAGCTCTGCGAAAAAATCATTTGTGATGTCCGCTCGCGCGTCCTCCTCCTCCTTTACTGGTTTACTTAAAGGTTCCCTTACAGGGTTAGTGTCTCGTTTTGAGACACGGGAATCGCCGTTTTTGAGACACGGGATTGCGCCAGAATGAGACGCGGGGTCATGTCCGGAATTGAGACACGGGCGCGGTGCGGATTCCGACGACAAGCCATTGTCTGTGCTTGGATTTTCATCATCAGGGCCGTGTCTCAAATCTGGACACGGGTTTGGTGCTGCATCAAGGTCAAATGGCGCGCTGTGATCTGCGTCTGGTGGGTTTGACCCGGGTGGCGGAAATCCCTGCTCGAAGCCCAGCAGATAGCGCGTGGGGCGTTGCTGCCCGGTGCGATGATCGACCCTGCGAATGCGGCGAATGAGGCCGCCGGCTTCGAGATCATCAAGATGGCGGTTCAGCGTGGCGCGGCTGATTTCGCAATCATAAGCCAACTGCACCTGCGAGGGGAAACAGCCATAGTCCGGGTTGAACCTGTCACACAGATGCCAGAGCACGATCTTGGTGGTGGGTTTCAGCCCGCGCTGCTGGATGGCCCAGTTGGTGGCGGCATGACTCATGGTGCAGCCCTCCGCGCTGGGCGGATCGCGCGCTGGGCGGCGTCTGGCTGCACGACACGCGTGGTGAAGCCGTGGTCGGCCAGCGCGCCCAGCGTATCATCGAGCGAGCGCAACAGTGCCCAGCCATGGCCCTGCGCCAGCACAGCATCGCGAAACGCCTCCTGATCTGGACTAAGCCGCCCCTTGAGCGACTTCAGCTCGAGGAACAGCACGCGCCCGTCGCAGAGCACGATCAGATCGGCAAATCCGGGATGGACGCCCATTCCGACCAGGATCGCCTGACGTTTGGCCCCGCGCGGGCCCGGCTCGGTGACCTCATTGGCGCAGTGATGGATGATGGCTGTCTTGGGCAGAGCAAAACGCAGCGCGATGACCACGCTCCGCTGCAGATCTGCTTCGGGAGTGCCGCGGCGCTTCATCGACGGTCCTCCGGTTCAGACCGCGAGCGCCCAGCGCGCCCGAGTGATTTGGCATCCAGGACGACCAACAAGATCCGCGCGTCTTCGCGCTCAGAGGCTGTTACGCCATGCTGGACCAGCACATTGCAGGCCAGCCGCAGCAGGTGGTCGGAATGGTTCACGACGTCGGCCACGACAATGCGTGCCTCGGCCAGCCGCTCGTCAATCCAGTCCTGACGGACCTGATCGCGCTGGCCGCGCTTGCGGAAGGGCAGGGGGATGCTCATCGACGGCCCCCCCGGCGTGCGCGGCGCTGATTTACCGCTTCCTGATCTTCCAGCCATTCGACAACCGCGCTGCGGCGGTAAAAGACCTTCCGTCCGGCCCGCACGCAGGGTGGGCCCCAGCGCTCGGTCGCCCAGCGCCGCAAGGTCGCCTCAGAGATCTCGAGTTCCTGGGCAAGATCGGTGCGGCTGATCCAGCCGCCGAGGAGCGTGCGCGACGCGTCCCTGCTTCCCTTGGCGTTCATAGTTTCCTGCATGTGATGTCTCCAGCGTAGCGGCCCGAAAGTGGGCAGATGCTGAGGACCATTTCCGCACATCGCTGAGGGTGGCAGGGAGGCACGGGGTGGCACGAAACTCGCCACCCCCGTGCCACCCCCTGTTTTATTGGGCTTTTGGCACATGCCGGCGCGGAAACCATGACTCGCGCCGCGCTGCAGCAATCTGGCTGTTCCCCGTGTTGGTGCGCATTCCCGCGCAAATCAGCGGATTCGCGGGCTTTCGCGCGCATTAGCGTGCAAACAGGGGGTGGCAACGCGCATGAACGCGTGCCACCCCCATATTTTATTGAAGATTTCGCAGCTCTCGCCCGGTTGGAGCGGTGATTCTGGCCTTGAGGGGCGCATTCGGGTGGAAATCATGATCGGCGAATGTGGATGCCGTCCTCACCGGAAAGCGGCCCAGCGCGCAAATTACCAATATAACATGGGGTGGCACGCCACCTGTCTCCTACGTGCCACCCCGTGCCTCCCTGCCACCCCTAGCGCCATGCTCTGCTTGATAGACGGCCCGATCTACGCGTCATGACAGGGGCAAGAGAGAGGTTTGCAGATGGTGAACAGACAGAAACTGACCGAAGTGGTCGTGCGCGACGCCGCGCCCGCGGAGGGCCGGGATTACCAGATATTCGACACCGAGGTGCGCGGCTTTGCGGTGTGCATCTATCGCGGCGGTGGCCGCGCCTTCACGCTGGATTACCGCTATGCAGGCAAGCAACGCCGTATGACCTTTGGCCGCTGGCCGGAATGGGGCGTGTCGGCGGCGCGCACGCGTGCCAAGGAGCTGCGCCGCGAGATCGATGCGGGCGGTGATCCGCTGGCGGACCGTGATGCGATGCGCGAGGCGCCGCGGGTCACGGATCTCATCGCCCGCTATGTCGAGGTGCATCTGACGCATCTGGCCAAGTTGAATGCGGCCGATCAGCGATCCATGATGGTGAAGTTTATTGGACCTGCCTGGGGCCGGATGCTGGTGACCGAGGTTAGCTCGTATGATGTGGAATTGCTGCTGAACAAAGTGGCCGAGGGGCGGGCGCGGCCTGCCAAGACCAAGCCCAACAACCGCGTGCGCAAGCTGCAAGGGGCCAAGCCCACGCCAGTGCGCGCAAACCGGGTTGGCGAGGTGGTCAGAAAGATGTTCGCCTATGCCATTAAATGGGGCTGGCGCGAGGATAACCCGGCCATGGGGTTTCGCCGCCGAATGGAAACACCGCGCGAGCGGTATCTGTCGCAAGATGAAATCGCGCGCCTCGCCACAGCGCTGGATGGGGCCGAAGACACACGGGCGGCGAACATTATCCGGATTTGCATGCTGACGGGTGCCCGGGTCGGGGAAGTGCGGCAAGCGCGGTTCGAGGATTTCAACCTTGAACACTTGTCATGGACCAAGCCCGCGACCACGACAAAGCAGCGCCGCGTGCACCGTGTGCCAATCTCGGACGAAGCCGCAGTGATCGTGCGCCTGCGCCGTCAGGCGGTGTTTGCAGGCTGCCCTTGGCTATTCCCCGGCGACACGCCGGGCCAGCCCGTGCAGGAGGTGCGCCGGTTCTGGCAGCGCATCCAGCGCGATGCCGACATTCCTGACGTCCGCATCCACGACCTGCGCCATACTTTCGCATCGCTGCTGGTCAGCGGGGGCGCGTCATTGGAGATGATCGGCAAGCTGCTCGGCCATAGCCAGATGCAAACCACGCAGCGTTATGCGCATCTCATGGACTCACCGCTGCGTGCGGGCGTCGATGCGGTGGCCAATGCCTTCAAGCCTAAGCCCCGCCTCGTGCACAGCACAGACCCGTCTTCGGCACCGGCGACAGCTTCGGCTCAGCGCCGTGGGCCATTCGGGGTTACCGCTTCGGTCTCTTGAACTTTAGGGCATCGAGGATGGGTTTGAGGCGCCGCCGGATTGAGCTTTCATCCGGGAAGCTGCCATCTTCCGATCGCGCGGCGAACCAGTCCTGAAGTTCCCGGATCATTTCGTTCTGCGACGCGGGCAGACCGTCTTCGAATACCCGCCGTGTGATCTCGATGTTCATCGCTGCCCAGTCATAGTCCCCTTCCTCGCTCAGCCCAGCGCCCTCAGAGCCCCGGTCGAAGATATTGTACGCGTGCTCAAAACGCTGCACTTCCGCTGCGGAGATCATCATGTCAACGATCGCCACCATGATCCCTCCTTCCGGTTCGGTGATGATCAGCCATTCCTCGCGCCCATAGGGCTGGACGCGCCGGATCAGCCCTTCGCTGGGACCCGTTCCACATCGGCGAAAGAGCGGAAGAAGCTCTATCGAGGCCAGCACCACTTTTCCCGCGACGATCTCTGCCCCGCTGCGGATCGGGGTGACGCCGGTGAAGATGCAAAAATGCCCAGCATCGGCCCATCCGGCGATGTCGGCAATGTTGCAGCCCCAGCGGGCAGCGGTTTCATGCAATGTAAACCAGACGCGCTTGGGCAGAGCCATCGCAATTCCTTCCTCGAATTCGCCAGTGCAGAAGACATGCCTGTTCCGCCCACTGGCTTGTGGATTTTTATAGCTGAGCAAATGGGAAAACACCGACACGCCAAACCCCGCATGCGCACGGGGCCAGAAAGTGCCGATCTGATTGACCTGTTATGCCTATTATTTCGAGGGACTGCTCGCCTCTAAGGAGAAAGTTGCCCGAGGTATCGATTCGGATCAAGGGGGTGTGAAGGACGAATCTGTGGATAAGCCGAGAACGTTTGACGGGGGGCACCGAACCTCGTGTTGGAATCGTAATCGTCCAATATTGGTGGGTGCAGAAACTGCTGGCCGGATCTCACATGTCTGCATGCTGATAAGGCAAAACGCCGTCTGACCAAGCCGGGGCATTGGATCTGCAACATCTAGTGACAGCGGCCATTCGCTGTATGTGCCTTGACTGGAAGCAATGCACAGAAAAGCGGCATTCGCAAAGCCATGGGCGTAGTGATGCCAGCATCGACGTGCGCGGCCCTTTGCGGTCAGCAGGCGATCGATACGAAGTGCCCGAAAGCTGACCCTCGGGCGCAGCGCAGCATGTTGTCATTGCTGTCCAGATCGCACTTTCAGAAACCAGAGCGGGCGTGTGGGATCCTCTGGCTAAAACCGAATCACCCGACTGTCATGATGAACGCATGCGGTCGCCGAAGAATTCGCCCTGTGCATTTGGTTTACAACCCGTAAACAATGTCCCGATCTGAGCCCTTTCGGCCCCGCTCCGCGGATAATTTCACCATACTCAACACAGGAGTGCGCAAAGCTGCCCAACTCAGCCCCCGGCGCCGTGCTCAGACCCCTCGACCACCCCAGATCAGGCGCCTGAAGTGACCGCGAAGCCCCCTCCGGCGAATCTATGACAT
>SLQN01000505.1 GCA_007131465.1 Paracoccaceae bacterium | reverse complement strand
CTGCTGCGCGCCATGGTCGAGGAAGACCGCGCGCTGATCAGTGACCCGCAAGCCCTGAGCCGTGCCAACAAGCGATTTCACAAGCAGATACATCTGGCGTCGCACAATCGCTATCTGGTGCAGCAACTGGACCTCGTGCACCGGTCGATGGCGTTACTGGCCACGACTTCGCTCTCTTTCGAGGGGCGTGGCCAGCAAACGCTGGAAGAACATTCCCGTATTGTCGAGGCGATTGCCGCAGGCAATTCCGACAAGGCGTATGAGGCCCTCAAGCAGCATATCTCGCTGGCGTTTGAGACGCGCCTGCGTCAGGATTCCATGGCCGAGGCGCGCTATTCGGTGTGAGGCGTCCGCTTGACCGGGATCAGAAGGTCTGGTCCAGAAACTCCAGCAACGCCGCTTCCGCCCCCGCATTTGCCTGCGGGTCCCAGTCGTTGGACCCCTCGACCGTGAAGGAATGCCGCGCGCCGCCGAAGATGCGGGCAGTGTGCGGCACACCGGCCTCTTGCAGTTCGTCCATCAGCGCGGCGAGATCGGCCATGCCCGAGACAGGATCGGCGGACCCGTGCAGCACCAGAACAGGTGCAGCAGTTGCGCTGTAATCCTGGCCTTCGGGCGTGCCCAGGCCGCCATGAAAGCTCACGAACCCGGCCAGGTCCATCCCGGCGCGCGCGCCTTCCAGCGCCGCCGCACCCCCAAAGCAGTACCCTGTCAGCACCATCTCGCCCGGCACGTCCTGCAATGCGGCAGCCGCCTCGATCCCGGCCTGCATCCGCGCCCGGAATTCCGCACGGTCGGCATAAAGTGCGCCTGTCTCGCGGCGGTAGTCCTCGAACCCTTCAAGCACGGCATCGCGCCCGAACAGATCCAGCGCGATGCCCACATACCCGGCTTCGGCCATGGCTCTGGCGCGTGCAATTTCGTGGTCGTTCACACCGTCCCAGTCATGGATGATCAGGACAGTGCCCCGCGCAGGGCCTTCGGGCATCGCCACATAGCCTTCGAACACGGTCCCGTCATGGGTGTATTCCAGCGGTGCTGCAAGGGCTGCGGATGTGGCCATCACGCCGAAAGCGCCAAGGACCGAAAGGGACTTTGTCTGCATGCTGTATCCTCCTGAGATACCCGGGGAGGTAGTGCGGATTTGACCATGTCCAGCGAAAATGGGTCAGGCCAGTTTCTGTTTGACCAGCGCCCCGGCCTTGCCGAAATCCATCTGCCCCGCATGACGTGCCTTGAGCATGGCCATGACCTTGCCGATGTCGCGCACCGAACTCGCACCACTCTCGGCCATCGCCCGGTCAATCGCGGCCAGGATCTCGCCTTCATCAAGCTGGCGCGGCAGAAAACTTTCGATCACCGTGATCTCGGCCAGTTCCTTTTCTGCCAGATCAAGGCGTGCGGCTTCTTCATAGGCGCGCGCGGAATCGCGTCGCTGCTTGACCATGCGGGTCAGGACATCTGTCAGGTCCGCATCTGTCAGTTCCGTGACGCCCTGATCACCGCGTGCGGCAATCTCGCGGTCCTTGATGGCGGCATTTATCAGCCGCAGGGTTGCAAGGCGCGTCGCGTCCTTGGCCTTCATCGCGGTCTTGAGTTCGCTGGAAATCTTGTCACGCAAGGACATCGGCATTCCTTTGGGAAAGGGAGTGGCATCGGTGTGCATGTTACGCCGGGCCGCAGATGGCGGCAAGGGCGCGCGCTGAACGGGCGCTGCGCCGGTTCGGCTTGATTCTTCGCCATGCCCGCCTTAGGGATGCGCGAAATCCGACCACATAGAGGCGCGCCCATGTCTGCCCAGTCCTTCAAGCCCACTGCCTGCCTTGCCCTGGCCGACGGGACAGTCTTTTACGGTCGCGGTTTCGGCGCAACCGGAGAGACCGTGGCAGAATTGTGCTTCAACACTGCCATGACCGGGTATCAGGAAATCATGACTGACCCGTCCTATGCTGGGCAGATCGTGACCTTCACCTTCCCGCATATCGGCAATGTCGGCGTCAACCCTGATGATGATGAGACCGCGGACCCGGTCGCTGCAGGGATGGTCGTGAAATGGGACCCGACTGCACCGTCAAGCTGGCGCGCGGCGGGCGATCTGGTGGCGTGGCTGGAGCGGCGCGGGCGTATCTGCATCGGCGGGATAGATACCCGCCGCCTGACCCGCGCCATCCGCCAGCAGGGTGCGCCGCATGTGGCGCTGGCGCATGACCCAGATGGCAATTTCGACATTGCGGCGCTGGTCGCGAAGGCGCGGGCGTGGAAAGGGTTGGTTGGCCTCGATCTCGCGCGGGAGGTGACCTGCGCGCAAAGCTACCGTTGGGACGAGATGCGCTGGGCCTGGCCCGAGGGCTATTCCCGCCAGACCGCCCCTGTTCACAAGGTGGTGGCGATCGACTATGGCGCGAAACGCAATATCCTGCGCTGCCTTGCCTCGGCCGGGTGCGATGTGACCGTGCTGCCCGCCACCGCCACCGCAGAGGATGTGCTGGCGCTGCGCCCCGACGGCGTTTTCCTGTCCAACGGCCCCGGCGACCCGGCCGCTACCGGCGATTATGCCGTGCCGATGATCAAGGGTGTGCTGGCCGCCGACCTGCCGGTTTTCGGCATCTGCCTTGGCCATCAGATGCTGGCGCTGGCGCTTGGGGCGCAGACGATCAAGATGAATCACGGCCATCACGGCGCGAACCATCCGGTCAAGGACCACGAGACCGGCAAGGTCGAGATCACCTCGATGAATCATGGCTTCGCCGTGGACAGCCAGACCCTGCCTGCCGGCGTGATCGAAACGCATAGTTCACTTTTTGACGGGTCGAATTGCGGCATCCGGATGCAGGACCGCCCGGTCTTCTCGGTCCAGCACCACCCCGAGGCCAGCCCCGGCCCGCAAGACAGCTTTTACCTGTTCGAGCGCTTCGCAGCCTCGATGGCGGCCCGCAAACCAGCCTGACATCCGGCCCGCCTTAACGCTTTCTTTACGAACCTCGTGTGACAAGAGCGGGTCGGGCAGGGGTTGAAACGATGAACGGGGCGTCGGCGGTCAGGCATTATGGGGTTGGGCGGCGCAGCGAGGATCCCGGACTTGAACTGCGGGTCAGCCGCAAATCCGACCCGACGCGCCCCGCGCTGGAGCGGGTCTTGCTGGACATGGGCCTTGTGCGGCATGATGATCTTTTGCGCGCGCTGGAAGTGCAATCGCGTCAGGCGGGCCATCTGGGCGATATCCTGATCGCGCGCGGCCAGATCTCTCAGGCCGATCTGACAGCGGCGCTTGTCGCGCAGCATCGCACCAGTTATCTCGATTTCCGTGTGGATGGCATGCCCGATCCGGCGCTGATCGACCGGCTGGGGGTGCAACGCTGCCTGCAACTTCAATGCCTTCCGTGGCAGCGGGCAGGCGATGTCACCGTCATCGCCAGCGCCAGCCCGGCGCAGTTCGAGGAGGTCCGCGCCGAACTGACGTCCGTGTTCGGGCGTGTCGCAATGGCCATCACCAGCGATGCGGCCTTGCGCGACGCGGTGCTGCACACGCGCCGGACCCGGCTCAGGCTCTGGGTCGAAACCTGCGTCTCCGAGCGCGAGAGCTGCCGCATGATGCAGGGGCGCTGGTTCGGTATTGTGCTTGGTCTGGTGCTTGCCCTGATCGCGGCAGGGGCGGTGCTTGACCCGCGCATGGCCTTGCTGGTCCTGACTTGCATTGCAACGCTCTTTCTGATCGCCAGCTCCAGCCTGAAGATTGCGGCGGCCTTTGCCGTACATCGCCACGACCCTTCGGCACCCGCCCCGCCACGCCGCGATCTGGCGCTCGTGCGGCGCAGGCAACCCATCGTGTCGGTGCTTGTCCCGCTCTACAACGAACCCAGGGTCGTGCCGCGTCTGATCAACCGCCTGTCGCGGCTGACATGGCCGCGCGAATTGCTCGATATCCTTCTGGTGGTGGAAGAACATGACCATGTCACGCGCGAAGCCCTCGCGAGGCATGACCTGCCGCGCTGGATGCGGGTCATTCCCGTGCCGGATGCGCCGCTGAAGACCAAGCCGCGCGCGCTGAATTACGCGATGCTGTTTGCGCGTGGTGCGATCATCGGCGTCTATGATGCCGAGGATGCGCCCGAACCCAACCAG
This sequence comes from Paracoccaceae bacterium, assembly GCA_007131465.1. Lineage (GTDB taxonomy): Bacteria > Pseudomonadota > Alphaproteobacteria > Rhodobacterales > Rhodobacteraceae > Roseinatronobacter. The sequence continues at coordinate 2,056 of SLQN01000505.1, read as the reverse complement.
ATACACCGGGTCGTCCGGTGCTTTCAGGACGCGCCGCCCAGTCTGGCGTGTGTGCAGGGGGTGCTGGATTTCTATAACGCGCGCACCAACTGGCTGTCGCGCTGCTTCACGATCGAATACGCGACATGGTTCCGCGTCATCCTGCCCGGCATGCAGCGGCTCGGGCTGGCGGTTCCGCTGGGTGGCACGACACTGTTTTTCCGCCGCGATATTCTGGAGCGTCTGGGCGGCTGGGACGCCCATAACGTGACCGAAGACGCCGATCTGGGCATCCGCCTTGCGCGCCATGGCTATTACACACAACTTATCGATACAGTCACGCTCGAGGAAGCGAATTGCCGCGCTGTTCCTTGGGTGAAGCAACGCTCGCGCTGGCTGAAGGGCTATGCCGTCACCTGGCTTGTGCATATGCGCGACCCGCGCGCACTCTGGGCGCAACTGGGGGTCTGGCGGTTTCTTGGATTTCAGGTGCTGTTTCTGGGCACGCTGGTGCAGTTCATGCTGGCACCCCTGTTATGGACATTCTGGCTGATGATGTTGGGTCTGGGCCATCCGCTGCAAGACAGCCTTGGCGCGGCGATGATGATCGGGTTCGTTACTGTGTTCCTGTCGTCCGAGACCGTGACAGTCGTGGTCGGTTTTCTCGCCCTGCGCAGCCGCACGCATCGGTCCCTGCGCTTCTGGCTTCCGGCGCTACACGGATATTTCCCCCTCGCGGTGCTCGCGGTCTACAAGGCGCTCTGGGAACTGATCACGGCACCCTTCTACTGGGACAAGACCGCCCATGGGGATGACTTCGCCACATGCGACGCAATTCAGGTGGCGCGCCCCTTTAGCTGAGCGCGGCCATGGACCCGCAGCGCCGATCGCGCTACCTCTTTGCCAGCGGTTGCAACTGGGGGCACGGATGCTGTATTTCCGCAAACATGCGCTGGTCATTCTGGCCACGCCGAAAACTGGCAGCTCGGCACTGGAACAGGCGCTGATGCCGCTGGCCGATATCGTGTTGCAGGGGCATCCCGATATCAAGCACTGCACGTTTCAGCGCTATAAATGGCGGATGGAGAAGTTCATCCAGATCTTCGAGGACACACCGCCCGCGACGACCGCGCTGATCCGCCACCCACAGGACTGGCTGAGCAGCTGGTTCCGGTTTCGCCACGGCGCCTGGCTGACCGGCACCCCCCGCAGCACCCGCGGCCTCAGCTTCGATCAGTTCGTCGAAGGCTACCTGTCCCAGCCCCAGCCCGCCTATGCCGCTGTCGGGCGGCAGTCGAAATTCCTGATCCATCCGCAGACGGACACGACCGTTGACCATCTGTTTCGCTATGATGCCATGCCTGCTTTCGTCGCGTTTCTGGAGGCGCGACTGGGCCAGCCGGTCGCGCTTGACCGGGTCAATGCCTCGCCCGACTGGGAGGTTTCGCTCTCGCCCGAAGTACAAGCCCGGCTGGAGGCACAATTCGCGCAGGATTATGCGCTCTATGACGCGGCGCTTGTCGCAGCCCCTGCGTGAGCCCTTGCAAGGGCAGGGCCTGGACGGCAAACTTGCGATGACCACAGACAGGGAAAGACCATGAGCCTCGAGACACGCATTGCCGCTGCGCGCGGCGAAATTCCGGCAGACCTTGTCCTGCGCGGGGCCGAGGTCTTGTGCACTGTCACCGGTGCGCGCATCGCGGGCGATGTGGCGATTTCCGAGGGGGTGATCGTCGGGATCGGCGCAGCGTATGAGGGGCAGACCAAAATCGATCTGCCGGGCCAGACACTCGTTCCAGGCTTCATCGACACGCATCTGCATATCGAATCCTCGCTTGTCACCCCGTTCGAGTTCGACCGTTGCGTTGCCCCGCGCGGCGTGACGACGGCCATCTGCGACCCGCATGAGATTGCCAATGTCGCGGGGGCCGAGGGGATCGGGTATTTTCTGGATGCCGCCACGCGCACGGTCATGGATATCCGCGTGAACCTGTCGTCCTGCGTGCCCTCGACTCATATGGAAACGGCAGGCGCGGCGCTGGATGCCGCCGCACTGCTGGCGCTGGCCGATCATCCG
>SLQN01000481.1 GCA_007131465.1 Paracoccaceae bacterium | reverse complement strand
CGGCCATGCCGCCGCGACCTGCGTGAGTCGCGCCATTGCACGCGGGGTTTACGAGGCCGCAACCTTGCCGGGCGATATGCTGCCAAGCTGGCAGTCGCGCTTTGGTCAATCGGGGTGAGCGCCCGCTCGGTGTGATGCTTCGCATCGGGCTTTGGGCGCAACGCGATAGGCCGCCCCGGAACGGGGCGGCCTATACGGCGCTTTGCGGTGATCAGAGCTTCTCGGTCAGTTCCGGGACCAGTGTGAACAGGTCGCCCACCAACCCGTAATCGGCCACCTGAAAGATCGGCGCTTCCTCGTCCTTGTTGATGGCGACGATCACCTTGCTGTCCTTCATGCCGGCCAGATGCTGGATCGCCCCGGAAATGCCGACGGCGATATACAGGTCGGGTGCGACCACCTTGCCGGTCTGGCCCACTTGCCAGTCATTGGGCGCATAGCCCGAATCCACCGCCGCGCGCGATGCGCCCACGGCAGCGCCCAGCTTGTCGGCCAGCCCTTCGATGATCTTGAAATCCTCTTGCGAGCCGATGCCGCGCCCCCCCGACACCACGACCTTGGCCGAGGTCAGTTCGGGCCGGTCTGACGCCGCGACCTTGTCCTCGACCCATTCCGACAGTGCCGGGTCCTCGGTCACGGCAATCGTCTCGACCGGGGCCGGACCGCCTGTGCCTGCAGCCTCGAAGGTCGAGGTTCGAAACGAGATGACCTTGGTCGCGTCTGCGGATTTTACGGTCTGGATCGCGTTGCCGGCATAGATTGGGCGCTCGAACGTGTCGGCATCCACGACGCCCGACACATCCGAGAGGACCATCACATCGAGAAGGGCGGCCACACGCGGCAGGATGTTCTTTGCGTCGGTGGTCGCGGGGGCCACGATATGGCTGTAATCGCCCGCCAGCGACACGATCAGCGCTGCTGTCGGCTCGGCAAGCCGGTGGCCCAGCGACGCATCTTCGGCGCACAAAACTTTCGACACCCCGTCAATCCCCGCCGCATCGGCTGCCGCCGCTGCCGCCGATGCGCCTGCACAGAGCACCGTCACATCGCCCAACAGGCGCGCGGCGGTTACGGCTTTCGATGTCGCATCCATGTTCAGCGCGCCATCGGTCACTTCTGCCAGAAGAAGAACCGCCATCAGATCACCCCCGCTTCATCCTTGAGTTTCGCCACAAGTTCATCGACCGACCCGACTTTGACACCCGCCGCGCGGGTGGCGGGTTCCGAGGTCTTGACCACGCTCAGCCGCGGGGTGACATCGACGCCATAATCGGCAGGTGTCTTTTCCTCGAGCGGTTTCTTCTTCGCCTTCATGATATTGGGCAGCGAGGCGTAGCGCGGCTCGTTCAGGCGCAGGTCCACACTGACGATCGCAGGCAGCTTCACCCGGATGGTCTGCAACCCACCATCGACTTCGCGTGTCACCAGAGCGCTTTCGCCGTCGATCTTGACCTCGGAGGCGAAAGTCGCCTGCGCCCATCCGGTCAGCGCGGCCAGCATCTGTCCGGTGGCGTTCATATCATTGTCGATGGCCTGCTTGCCGCACAGCACCAGACCGGGCGCCTCTGCATCAATGACGCCCTTGAGCAGTTTTGCCACCGCCAGCGGTTCGATATCGGTATGCACATCGTCGGCGGCCACAATCAGGATCGCCCGGTCCGCGCCCATCGCCAGCGCCGTGCGCAGCGTTTCCTGCGCCTGCTTCACGCCAATCGACACCGCCACGATCTCGGACGCGACCCCGGCTTCCTTCAGCCGGATCGCCTCTTCCACGGCGATTTCGTCAAACGGGTTCATCGACATCTTCACATTCGCCAGATCGACGCCGCTGCCATCCGCCTTGACGCGGACTTTCACGTTGTAGTCGATCACGCGCTTGACCGGCACAAGCACCTTCATGCGTCTTACTCCTTAATGCTGTTTTAAGAGGTTCTAGCGGGACCAGCGCCGCAAAAACAGTGTAAAATCGACGCATCTCGCGGCGCCGACGCCGCGTTTCGCAGATCTTGTTGTTCTAACGGTTCGCCCCGGGAACCCACAGGATATCCGCCTTCCCGTCATCATTGGCGATGCGTCCCGCAACGAAGAACCAGTCCGACAGCCGATTGATGTATTTCACGGCTGATTCGTTGATGCCTTCAATCGCGGCGAGCGCCACGGTTTCCCGCTCGGCCCGACGCGCGACTGTGCGGCACAGATGCAGATGCGCGGCAAGGGCGGAGCCGCCGGGCAGAATGAAGCTGCGCAGAGGCTGAAGTTTTCCATTCATCGCGTCGATCTCGCGTTCCAGCCGGTCGACTTGCGATGGCACGATGCGCAGGGGGGTATATTCGGCATCTGCATCGCGCTCCATGTCGGGGCGGCAGAGATCGGCACCAAGGTCAAAAAGGTCGTTCTGGATGCGGGAGAACGCGGCCTCCATGTCGCCGGTTGCGTGCAGGCGGGCCAGACCGATGGTGGAGTTCAGTTCATCGACCGTGCCATAGGCGGTGACGCGCTGGCTATGTTTGGCCACGCGCGCGCCGTTTCCAAGCGCGGTCTCGCCCGCATCGCCGGTGCGGGTGTAGATCTTGTTCAGGACAACCATGTCAGGCCCCTCTTGTTCGGAAATAAAGAAATATCATGATAAGCACGACTGCGCCGAATTGCGCGTAAAGCCGCCAGCGCATCATGCGGTTGCCGTGCTTCTTATTGAACTCGCCCCCGCGTGCAAACCCCCCGATCCCCACGGCAAGGATTGCAAGCACCACCAGCGCGGCAAGCGCTGCAATCAGGAACAGCGGGTCCGACAGCATGGGCACTCCTTTCATTGCACAGATACCGCGCAACCTAGCGGTCCTGCGTGCGATTGCGACCCCTAAATGCCACCGGGATCACAGTTTGCGCAAGAGCCAGTCAAGCGCGCGGGTGGGCAGGATGCGCCGTGCCATTCCCAGAAGGTAGGTGGGCGTGGTCACGGCGTAGCGTGGTTTCGGCCAGCGCGATTCCACCGCATGGATCAGGCGGCGGGTCACGGCCTCGGGCGGAAGTTCAAAGAAATCCGGGTCGCGCTGGTCATACAGCCGCGCCAGCAGATGGTCGCGATACTGATCAGCGCGCGCACTGTTTCGCCAGTCGATCCAGCGTTCGAAATGCAGGATCGAGTTTTCACGGATGCGCGTCGTGATCGGCCCCGGCTCGATCAGGCTGACTTGGATGCCTGTGCCCGCCATCTCCAGACGCAGCACATCGCTCAGCCCTTCAAGCGCGAATTTCGTCGCCACATAAGCCCCGCGCCAGCGCAATGCGGCCAGCCCCAGGACCGAGGAATTCTGCACGATCCGCCCAGCCCCTTGTGCGCGCATCACCGGGATGACGGCGCGCGTCAGGTCATGCCAGCCAAAGAAGTTTGCCTCGAATATCGCGCGCAGGGCATCGGTTGGCAGGTCCTCGGTCGCGCCGGGTATGGCATGTGCGCCATTGTTGAACAGCGCATCCAGCCTTCCGCCGGTCCGGTCCAGAATCTCAGCCAGGGCAGCGTGAATTGAGGTCGTGTCGGTATAATCGAGGCGCAGACTCTCCAGCCCCGTGTCGCGTAGCCGGGCGCAATCGGCCTCCTGGCGGCAGGTTGCGAAGACGCGCCAGCCGCGCGCAGCCAGCGCATGCGCTGCATGATACCCGATTCCCGAGGAACAACCGGTAATCAGGATGGTGCGCGTGCGATCAGGTGGCGGGTTTGGACCATACATCGCGTTTGCGGTAAATCGTCGAGGGCGCAATGTCCAGTTCGCGCGCGGCGCGCGGGATTGATCCGTCATGACGCGCTATCGCGGCCCTCACGGCGCGCTCTTCGATCTCGGCCATGCTCAGCCCGGCCATCGCGTCTTCCAATGTCAGCGCAGAGGTGTCAGATGGTATCCGGGTGGCATCGGTGGCCGCCGCGACCAGCCCCTCTGGCAGCATCTGCTGCGTCAGTTCCGGCCCGTCATGCAGCACCACGGCATGGCGCAGCACATTGATCAGTTCGCGCAGATTGCCGGGCCATGGCAATTGCGCAAGATGCGCTGCTGCTGCGGCCGATATTCCAGTAAAGCGCTTGCCCTCCTGCCGGGAAATCAGGGTAACAAGATTGCGGGCAAACGGAATAATATCATCGCCGCGGTCGCGTAGCGCGGGCACCTGCAGCGGGATGACAAACATGTGGTAGTAGAGGTCTGCGCTCAAGGTTCCTGTGCGCACAGCGTCACCGGGATGGGTGCGTGCACTGCACACAAGGCGCAGGTCGATGGGTTCGGGCGGGGGGGCATCGCTGCGGCTGTCGATGCCGTTTTGAAGAATGCTGAGCAGCCAGGTTTGCAGATGCAGCGGCATATCCTGCGGGTTTTCGATCAGCAATGTGCCGCCATTGGCGGCGAAGATCGCGCCCTGCTCCGGGCCGACATGCTTCGCCCGGCCGAAAAGCTCTGCCTCCAGCGACGGCGGGTCATGCAGGGCGCAGTTCACCGTCACGAAGGGTCTGGCGGCACGCGGCGATTCCGCATGCACCATCCGCGCCACGGTTTTCTTGCCGCTCCCTTGCTCACCCAGGATAAACACGGGCGCCATCGAGCGCGCCACCGCCGCAATCTGGCTGCACAGCCGCTGCATGGGTTCGGACTTGGCATGGCGGAAATAGGGGCTGAGGTCCAGCAGGCTTCCCTGCGGTGCGGTGCTGGTCCGGTTCTGGGCCGTGAAGACGTTCAGCGCATTGGTCACAGTGCTGACAAGGCGCTGATCTCCCAGGGGCTTGACCAGAAAGTCATGCGCCCCCTTGCGGGTCGCCTCGATTGCCTTGTCAATCGAGGCATTCGCCGTGATGACGACGATACGCGTGCGGGGCGCAAGCGTAAGCATTTGATGCAGCAGCGTCATGCCATCCATATCGGGCAGCATCAGGTCCAGAAGGACGACGCCCGGCCGATGTTTCTCGAACTTGCTCAGTGCCTCGGCACCCGAGGCCGCGCAAACCGGCGGGCAACCGACCTTTGTCAGAACCATGCGATACAGCATCTGCAAAGAGGGCGTATCCTCGACCAGCAGCACCGCTGGGCGCTTGGGGGGGGCGGGGACTGCATTGTTCATGCCGGGTCGACCCGCCGCGCCAGAATGCCCTCGGCCAAGGCGTCACAGGCCGCAGCGATGGTCGCGTATCGGAGCCGGGACGTGGCGTCCGGGGGGTGGAACAGCCGGTCTTCGGTTTCCAGGCAATATTCGGAAAGGCCAGTCGCCCCGATTGTCAGTGCGATGCCGCGCAACTCGTGCAGATCGCGCCGTATCTGTTCGGGGGGCGGCATGTCTTGACGAGGGGAGCCCCCGTTTTCGCGTATCTGCGCGGCGCAGCGGGACAGATCGGCCAGCAACTGATCGCGCAGTTCCCCCCCGTCAAGAGCCAAAAGATCATCCACGAGTTGCGTGTCGAACTGTCGCAAGGGCATAGCAATACTTGTCACAAAATACATCGGAGCCTGCAGCAGGCTGTAATTCAGCCGCGATTCTCTGCACTGTTGTCACAACCATAGGCGGAAGTAGTTAATATGGCAATCAATCTTGCCCGGCGCGAAAATATCCCGCGCCGGGCGCTTAACGTGCAGCGAAACCCAGCCCTTGCAATGCTGTCGCGATCTCGTCCAGAATTACCGGATCGTCGATGGTGGCAGGCATCTTGAAGGGCTGCCCATCCGCGATGCTGACCATCGTGGCGCGCAATATCTTGCCGGACCGGGTCTTTGGCAGGCGTTCCACGACCACCGCCAACTTGAAGGCCGCGACCGGGCCGATCTGGTCGCGCACCAGTTTCACGCAATCGCGCACGATCTCGTCCGCCGCGCGGGTCGCGCCCTTGTTAAGGCACAGCAACCCCAGCGGCAACTGGCCCTTCAGGTCATCAGAAACCCCGATTACGGCGCATTCGGCCACATCCGGGTGGCTGGCCAGCACTTCCTCCATCGCGCCGGTAGACAACCGGTGGCCCGCCACATTGATCACGTCATCAGTCCGCGCCATGATGTAGATATAGCCGTCCGTATCCATGTATCCGGCGTCCCCGGTCGCGTAATAGCCGGGGAACGGGTCGAGGTAGCTCTTGCGAAACCGCTCTTCGGCGTTCCACAGCCCGGGCAGGGTTCCGGGCGGCAGGGGCAGGCGGATGGCGATTGTTCCCAGCGTGCCGGGGCT
>SLQN01000021.1 GCA_007131465.1 Paracoccaceae bacterium | reverse complement strand
CCAGATGCAGGCGCGCGACCTTTTCATCCAGATGCTTGGGCAGCACATAGACCCCCGGCGCATATTCCGTGCCCTTGGTCCACAACTCGATCTGCGCCAGCACCTGATTGGTGAAACTGGCCGACATTACGAAACTGGGATGGCCGGTCGCGTTTCCAAGGTTCAGGAGGCGCCCCTGTGACAGCAGAATCATGCGGTTGCCCGAGGGCATCTCGATCATGTCCACCTGATCCTTGATATTGGTCCATTTGTGGTTCTTCAGGGCCGCCACCTGAATTTCATTGTCGAAATGGCCGATATTGCCGACAATCGCCATGTCTTTCATCTCGCGCATATGCTCGATGCGGATGACGTCCTTGTTGCCGGTGGTGGTGATGAAGATATCGGCGGTCTTGACCACATCTTCCAGCGTCGTCACCTGAAAGCCGTCCATCGCGGCCTGAAGCGCGCAGATCGGGTCGATCTCGGTCACGATCACGCGCGCGCCCGCGCCTTTCAGCGACGCGGCAGAGCCCTTGCCCACATCGCCATAGCCACAGACAACCGCGACCTTGCCCGCCATCATCGTGTCGGTCGCGCGGCGGATGCCATCGACCAGTGACTCCTTGCAGCCATATTTGTTGTCGAATTTCGACTTGGTGACAGAGTCATTGACGTTGATTGCCGGGAAGGGCAGCAGGCCCTTCTTGTGCAATTCGTACAGGCGGTGAACGCCGGTCGTGGTTTCTTCGGACACGCCCTGGATCAGGTCACGCTGGCGGGCGAAGAAGCCCGGTGTTTCTGCCAGCCGCTTGCGGATCTGGGCGAACAGGTATTCCTCTTCCTCGCTGGTTGGAACGGCGATCAGGTCGGTCTCGCCCGCCTCGACCCGCGCGCCGATCAGGATATACATGGTCGCATCGCCACCATCATCGAGGATCATGTTCGCGCCTTCGGGAAATTGGAATATCTGGTCGGTATAAGTCCAGTAATCTTCCAGCGTCTCGCCCTTGATGGCGAAGACCGGCGTGCCGCCTGCGGCAATGGCGGCAGCGGCATGATCCTGTGTGGAATAGATGTTGCACGACGCCCAGCGCACATCCGCGCCCAGTGCGCGCAGCGTCTCGATCAGGACGGCGGTCTGGATCGTCATGTGCAATGATCCGGCGATGCGCGCGCCCTTCAGCGGCTGGCTGGCACCGTATTCTTCCCGCAGCGCCATCAGCCCCGGCATTTCGGTTTCGGCAATGTCAATTTCCTTGCGGCCGAATTCGGCCTGCGCGATATCCTTGATACTATGGTCGAATGCCATCTTCCGGGCTTCCCTATATCTGCAAATTTCAGTTGGCGACTTAGCACCCGGACCGGGCGCTGACAAGGCGGGCGTGTCCTGCGTCATCTTGCCGGAACACAAGCCGTCGTGGCCTTTCGACTTGTAGGCTGTAGCGTGATCTGCAAAACTTGATCGGATGACGAACAGTGAATGCGCAGTGCAAGGAAGATTCTTCATGAAGAATTTCCGTCAGACAGGCGCGCGGCGGATGCAGATGGCGGTTCTCGGCATAGCTATCCTGTCCGCGATGCCCGCGCAAGCCTTTGATCAGCTTGATATTGTCGTCGAAGGTGGCGACAGCGCCCTGCGAACAGCGCTGACGCGCGCATCTCTGTTGCAGGCAGCCCGTGACGAAGGCGTCACCGATGGGCTTGAAGTGTTTACCATCGCGCGCGCGGAATATGGCCATTTGATCGGGGTGTTTTACGAAGCCGGGTTCTACGCGCCCGAAATTTCGGTGCGCATCGACGGGCGCGAGGCGGCGGATATCTCGCCGCTCAACCCGCCTGCCACGATCCGGAATATCGAATTGCGGCTTGTCTCGGGGCCCGCCTATGTCTTCGGGCGCACCGAACTGGGGCCGCTGGCGCAGGGCACCGAATTGCCCGAGGGTTTCGCGCCGGGCGAGACCGCGCGCAGCACCGTGATCCGCGATGCCACCGGTGATGCCGTGGATGGCTGGCGCGATGAGGGCCATGCGCGCGCCGCGCCGCTAGACCCGCAGATCACCGCCCGCCAGCCCCCCGGCGCATTGGATGTCGCAGTCCAGATCGCGCCCGGCCCGCGCCTGCGCTTCGGTGCGCTGCGCCCTGACGGGCAACAACGCACCCGCCCTGAACGGATTGTCGCAATCGCAGGGCTACCCGAAGGCGAGGTGTTTTCGCCCCGCGACCTGCAACGCGCCGCCGAACGGTTGCGGCGCACGGGCACTTTTGCCTCCGTGTCGCTGCGCGAGGCGGAAGACGACAACCCCGACGGCACGCTTGATATCAACGCTTCGGTGGTTGAGGCACCGTTGCGCCGGATCGGGGCCTCGGTGGAATACGATACCGAGGCCGGGGCCAAGCTGACCGGTTTCTGGCTGCACCGCAACCTTCTGGGCGGGGCCGAGCGGTTTCGCGTCGAGGGGATGGTGTCCGGGCTTGGCGCGCGGCAGGGCAAGATAGACTATCGCCTTGCCACGGAATTTTCGCGCCCCGCGACCTTCACGCCCGACACGACGCTGAACCTTGGCGCCTTCGTCGAAACCGAACGCGACCGCGATTTCGAGGCGCTGCGGTTCCGGGTCGATGCCGGGCTGGAACATCGCTACAGCGACGAATTGACCCTGAGAGGCGGGGTCGGGCTGCTGCTGGAGCGGTCTGATTTCGGGCCGGGCCTGACGCAGCGCGAGGATTTCCAGTTGCTGCTGTTGCCGCTGGGCGCGACATGGGATCGCCGCGACGACGATCGTGCACCGACGCGCGGGTTCTTTGCGGAAGGCGAAGTCATGCCGTTTCTGGGCCTCAGCGGCACGGATAGCGGTGCGCGCGTCACGGCCGATCTGCGCGCCTATCGGGGCGTCGGGGCACAGGACGGTATCGTTCTGGCGGGGCGTGTGCAGGCCGGGGCGATCCTTGCCGCGGGTTTGCAGCGCACACCGCGGGATCTGTTGTTCTACTCCGGCGGTGGTGGAACCGTGCGCGGTCAGCCGTTCCGGTCACTCGGAGTGACATCGGGCGGCATCCGCTCGGGCGGGCGCGGGTTTGCCGCCGTTTCGACCGAAGCGCGCGTCCGCGCGACAGAAAACATCGGTCTGGTGGGCTTTGTGGACGCAGGATATGTGTCGGAAGGGACGTTTTCGGGCGCATCGGACTGGCATGCAGGCGCGGGCATGGGCGTGCGCTATGACACGCCGGTCGGCCCGCTGCGGGTCGATCTGGGCTTTCCCGTCGGCGGCACGACAGGGCGCGGGGTGCAGCTTTACCTCGGAATCGGGCAAGCCTTCTGATGGTGGGTTTGCGCAATTTCCTTGGCTGGTGTGTCGCCAGCTTTCTGATGCTGGCATCGCTGGGGCAGGCGCAGGGTCTTGACGACCTGCTGCCCGAGGCCAATGAAAGCGATGTCGGCTATATCACGCGCCTGTTGCAGGAAAACCTGTCCGAACGGGGCCGCGATGTGCGCATTGTCGGGTTTCGCGGCGCGCTATCGTCCCGCGCGACATTCGAGCAGATGTTCATTTCCGATGACGCAGGGGTCTGGTTGCTGATCGAGGATGCGGCCATGCAATGGAACCGGTCCGCCCTGTTTCAGCGCCGGATCGAGATTGCCGAAATCTCTGCGGGCCGGGTCACCATCCTGCGCGCGCCCGAAGGTGGCGAAAGCGAAGGTGGTGAACTTTTCAGCATGCCCAGTTTCGAATTGCCGGAACTGCCGGTATCAGTCCAGCTCAACGAGCTTGAAGTGGGCGAAGTGGTGCTGGGCGAGGCTTTGCTGGGTGAGGAGTTGCGCGCGCGGGTCAGCGGGTCTGCCTCGCTGGCTGATGGCCAAGGGGCGGCGCGGCTTCAGATCGACCGTATTGACGATCTGGACGGGCAATTCCGGCTGGATGCCGCATTTTCCAATGCCACGCGCATCCTCGGGCTGGATCTGAGCGTGGAGGAAGCGCCGGGCGGGTTGGCAGTCAGCCTGCTGGATATCCCCGGATTGCCTGCCGCCGCCCTGACAGTGCAGGGCGAAGGCCTGATCGAGAATTTCACCGCCGATATCGCGCTTGCCACGGACGGGCAGCCCAGGGTGGAAGGCACGTTCGAGTTGCAGACGGCCCTGCCGGGGGTGGCTCAGGCCGTAAAGCTGGATCTGGGCGGCGACCTGCGGCCCCTGCTGGGCGAAGAGTTTCATCCGTTCTTCGGGTCTGACAGCCAGTTGAGCACGCAGGCCCGCCGGTTCGAGGATGGTGCGTTGTCGCTGGATGACCTGTCGATCCGCACCGAGAAACTGGGCCTGCGCGGGCGGATGGCAATCGGCCCCGATGGCCTGCCCGAAGTCATCGACCTGCGCGGCGAAGTCGCCTCGCGCGATGGCTCGCGCGTGCTGTTACCTGTGCCGGGCGGGCGGACAAGCATCGATTCGGCGGAATTGCGGCTGGTCTTCGATGCCTCGGTATCCGAGGACTGGGATCTGACGCTGGACCTTCTGGGCTTCGACAATGATGATTTTCAGGTGGAAAGCCTGTTCGTGAACGGGCTTGGGCGGATCACCTCGGACGGGTTTGCCGAAGATATCGACGTGATCGACGCGCTGATCGATTTCACGGCGCTGGGGCTGTCGGCCGCTGATCCCGGCCTTGCCGAGGCGCTGGGGCCTGCGGTCTCTGGCTCGCTCGCTGTCATCTGGCGCGAGGATCGCCCGCTTCTGCTGCCAGGGTTCCAGCTTGACGGGCGCGACTACGCGCTTAACGGGCGTGCGCGTCTGGAGGACGGCGTGGTGTTCGCGAATGCGCAGGCACAGTTCCGCGACGTGTCGCGCCTGTCCACACTGGCCGGGCGTCCGCTCTCGGGCGCTGTGGAGGCGCAGGTGGATGCGACCCTCGGGCCTGAGCAGGACCGTTTCATGGTGGCTGCCGAAGTTTCGGGGCAGAACCTGACGCTGGACCAGACCGAACTGGACCTGCTGCTGGCCGGGCGCAGCCAGATCACGCTGGATGCGCGCGGGGCCGATGGCAACATCACCCTGCGCAGGCTTGAAGCGACTGCGCGGACGCTGCGCGCCGATCTGGGCGGGCAGTTAACGCCTGAAACGGTTGATCTGCGCGGCGAGATCGATTTTTCGGATTTGTCGGTGCTGGGCGGGGCCTTTGGCGGCGCGATAGATGCAACGCTTGCCCTGCAAGGCCCGCGCGAGGCAGAGCGGCTGACGGTCGAGGCTTTGGCGCGCGATCTGACAGTCGGGCAGGAGGATGCGAACCGCCTGCTCCGGGGCGAAACGCGGCTGTCTTTCGAAGGTCAGCGCGACGGGCAGGCGCTGGACCTGACCACATTGACTGTGGAAAACAGTGCCGTGCAGGCCACCGCAGAGGGGCGGCTTGAAGTGGGGGCGTCACGGGTGGACCTGCGCACGGTCCTGCCCAGTCTTGCGGCCCTGCGCCCCGGTTTTGACGGCCGGATCGTGGCCGAGGCGCGCCTGCGCGAGGACGGTGATGACCGCCGCGTCACGCTGGAGGCCGAGGCCAGCGGCCTGCGCCTTGGCAACCCGACAGCGGACGGGCTGCTTGCCGGAACCCACCGGTTGAGTGCGGCCTTGCTGCAAAGCCCCGACGCGGTGCTGTTGGAGAACCTTTCGCTGACCGGGCCGCAGGTGACGGCTACAGTCACGGGCGGGCTGGACAACGGCCGCCCTGCGCTGACGCTGGATGCGCGGCTGAACAATCTGGCCGCCCTTGTGCCGGGTATCCCCGGCGCTGTCACGGTTTCGGGCACGGCGCGCGACACGGGCAGCGCCTATGCGCTGGACTTCGCGCTGACCGGGCCTGCCGCGGCGGCGGCGCGTGTCACAGGCAGCATTTCCGAGGCCTTGCAGGCCGGTCTGGACCTGATGACCCGTTTGACCTCGGGCACGGTTCATTTTTGCACGGGAACGTCCGCAACGGACGAAGCGGCCGCCATAACCGCGGGGGAACGCGTGGAGATCCATCGTTTTACAGGCCCCCACCCCGCCGGCAATACCAGTGTGCACATTCATCACGTGGATCCTATGCAGCCGACCGACCAGGTCTGGACTGTCAAGGCGGTGGACGTCATCCGCATGGGCCGGCTTTTCCTGACGGGGCGCTATCCCGCCGACAAGCTGGTGACGCTGGCGGGGCCGGGCGTCAAGGAGCAGGACCGCTGTTACTACCGCGTGCCCGTGG
>SLQN01000560.1 GCA_007131465.1 Paracoccaceae bacterium | reverse complement strand
GAAATCAAGCGGATAGGCTGCAGCGGCGAGTTTCATAGCGGTTTTATCCAGAATTGCAGAGCTTTGTCGCTTTCATCTGTCGCGCCCAGATCGCGCCAGGCAAATCTTGCTATGACATCTTCCAACGGATGATAGCCCCGGTCGCGCCAGAACGGGTCAAGCGGGCGATACGCAGGCGGACGGGCAGGGTGGTCGGAGGGGCGGATCACGCTGCAGAATGCCGAATGCACAAAGCCGGATGCCTTTGCATGCTCTTCACGCAGGTCAAAGAAACGGTGGCCCGCGCCCTGACCGCGATACTCTGGCAAAAGGACGGATTCAGCACAGTAGAAGATATCGGACACTCTGTAACCGCTGCCATTGAAGGCTTTGGCGAAATCGGAATCCGCGTCGCCAAGCGGTAGCGCCGTTGAGGCACCAACAAGCTGTTCCCCCGCCCATGCCGCAACCACAAGCGCGCGCGGCGTAGTCTGGTAGCTTTGCAGATAGCTGCGCTCATAAGCGAGATCCCCATCATAAAGATAGGGCCAGTCGCGGAAGACCCGGATACGCAGTTGCGCAACCCCGTCAATCACGCGGGCGATATCGTCGCCGGTCAGGGTTTCAAGGCGCAAGCTCACTTTGAAACCTGTGCGATCCAGTCTTGCAGATTGTAATAGGTCGTGATCCGCGTGATTTTGGTGTCAGACAATGTGAAAAACGATCCGGCTGGCAGACAGTAGTGCTGGCCCTTTGCTTCGGGAAGTCCGGGGTCGGTTTTCAGGTATTCACCATGAACGGTAAATTCGGCTGCCGCGCGTTTGCCGTCCGGGGATATGAAGATCACCATGTCGTGCAACTCTTCACGGTAGCTTACCCCCATATGGCTACAAAATTCCGCAAGTTTTGCACGACCTTTGCGCAGATCGCCCTGATTGACAAAATGCTGCACGTCGTCGCTGACCAGTGCCAGCATGGCCCGGGTATCGCCTGCGTTGAACGCGTCGAAATACTGTTGGATGATGTCTTGGCTCATGTCTTACCCTTCTGTCGGCGGACCAAAGCGCGCCAATAGCCGTTTCTTGATCTGGTCGCGCGTCTGGCGATAGGCTTCCAGCTTCGCTTCGCGGGTTTCACCCAGACCAGATGGATCCATGATCGGCCAGTATTCGATATCAATATGGGCATATCGCGTCAGTTCCAACGCGTGGCGCTGACTTGCGGGAGAGAGCGCGATGATCAGGTCAAAGCCAGAGAGATCATCGCCCCATTCTGCCATCTCCTCGAATGAGCGTGACCGATGGCTGTCAAGTTCAACACCCTCTTCGGCGCTGACGGCAATGGAAAACCCGTCAATTTCTCGGTCATTGCGAACCCCGGCTGACTGGACATAGACGCGCTGCCCATGAAGCTTTTTCATCAGTCCTTCGGCAATGGGCGAGCGCACGGAGTTGTAGTCGCAGCAAAACAGCACCGAAGAGGGGAAGCGCACAGCCATTCAGCCCCCGAAATGCAGGACGCATATCAGGGTGAACAGGCGGCGCGCCGTGTCGATATCCATTTCGGCCTTTCCCTCCAGCCGTTCTTGCAGGATGCGGGCGCCCTCATTGTGGATGCCGCGCCGGGCCATGTCGATGGCTTCGATCTGGCTGGGGGGCAGGCGTTTGACGGCGTCGAAATAGCTGGCGCAGATCTGGTAGTAATCCTTCACCACCTGCCGGAACGGCCCCAGAGACAGGATCATCTCTCCCACGGTCGTTCCGCCCTCATCGCCAAGCGCGATGACAAGCCTGCGCTCGCGGATGGCAAGCGTCATGGCATAGGGTCCGGGTGGGGCCGCATTGCCCTCGCGCGCCAGAAGGCTGAAGCTGTTGTCTTCCAACAGGTCGAACACGGCGACCTTGCGTTCCTGCTCTATTTCCGGCGTGGGCGTGGGCAGCCCGCTATCGTCGATCTCGATCTGGCAGATTCGGCTCATCTATTCTATTTCACCCTGTCCTCGATCCGTGATGCCCTGTCTTGCGCGCAGGCGCAAGCCATCGGCGCCATCGGCCCCGCGGGCAACTGTTTTCAAGGCGCTCGGGCGCGCGCCAAATGGCCCAGCGTCAGCCGCGCCCACCCGCCACAGGCTGTAGCAATCTGCGCGCGGCCAGCCAGCTTGCCAGCGCCATGACCCCGGCGGTTCCAAGGCAAAGCGGCAGCCCGCCCAGCTGATAGCTGATCCCCGACAGTGCCGTGCCGACCAGGCGCCCCGAAGCATTGGCCATGTAATAGAAGCCCACATCGCGGGTGATGCGTTCGGACGCGCCAAAAGCCAGAATCAGATAGGAATGAACCGAGGAATTGATCGCGAAGACGAAACCGAAGACCAGCAAGCCCGCCACAAGCATCGCGGTCAGCCAGTCCGCAGGCGGGCCTGCCAGCAGGGCTGCGATTGCCAGCAGAAACGGGATCGGAACCAGCAGCCCGGCCCAGAAGACCGCCTTGTGTGCAATCGCCTGTTCGGTCTGCCGCTTGGCCCTGATAATGCGCGGTGCCAAGGCCTGCACGGCCCCGTAAAGGATAATCCAGATCGCCATGAAGCCGCCGACCATAAAGAACGCCTCGCGCCGGCCCTCGGCTGTGCCATCTGACAGCACGACCTGAAAAAAGATCGGGATGCCCACCACGAACCACACATCGCGTGCCCCGAACAGGAACAACCGCGCGAGGCTGAGGCGGTTGACGCGCGGATCGCGCGACCGCCAGCCGCCCCAGGCATCTGCCCCTTTCATCCGGCCCGGCAGCCCTTCGGGCAAAAACAGGATCACCGCCAGCAGGATCGCCGCCAGCACGCCCGCCATGCCCCAGACCGCGCCCTGAAAACCGATGAGGCCCAGAAGCGCCGCGCCCAGAAAGAACCCCGCCCCCTTGACCGCGTTTTTCGACCCGGTCAGGCCCGCGACCCAGCGAAAAAGCGCGCCGTCCTGTGCCGGAGCGAGGAGCTTCACGGCGGATTTTGACGACATCTTGGCCAGATCCTTCGCTATACCAGACACGCCCTGCACGGCCATCACGAAAACGACCGAGGCCGCAATGGTCCAGGCCGGGTCAAGCTGCGCGAGGGCCAGCAGCGCCGCGATCTGAAGGGCCAGGCCCGCATAAAGCGTGGCCGCCAGCCCGAAGCGCGCGGCCAGCCAGCCTGCGGCCAGATTGGTCACGATGCCCGCGAGTTCATAAAGCAGGAACAGCCAGGCAAGCTGGATCGGCGAGAAGCCAAGCGCGTTGAAATGCAACAGCACCAGCATCCGCAGCGCCCCGTCCGACAGCATGAAGGCCCAATACGCCGCCGTCACGGCGATATAGGCGCGCAGGGGGGTGGCGGTGCTCATGGTCCGGCCTTTCGCCTGTGGACTGGGTGCGGGGGCTGCAGCGCCGTGGCTGCCAGTGTCAATCTATCCGATTGCGTGATGATGACAGCCCCCGAAGATATCCTTACGCGAGGGTGCCTGGATCAGAGTGTGGGGGCGATCATGCGGGTGATGTCGCCCATGCGGCAGGCATAGCCCCATTCATTGTCATACCAGGCATAAAGCTTCAGTTGCGTGCCATTGATGACCATTGTGGACGGCCCGTCAATGATGCCGGAGCGCGGGTCATTGGTGTAGTCGCTCGACACCAGCGGGCGGGTCTCAAAGCCCAGAATGCCCTTCAGCGGGCCGTCCGCCGCGCTCTGGAACAGGGCGTTGACCTCGTCGCGTGTGGTTGCGCGGTCCAGTTCGAACACGCAATCGGTCAGCGAGGCATTCAGAAGCGGCACGCGCACCGCATGGCCGTTCAACCGGCCCTTGAGTTCGGGATAGATCAGCGTGATCGCGGTCGCACTGCCCGTTGTCGTCGGGATCAGGTTCGTCAGGGCTGCGCGCGCGCGGCGCATGTCCTTCGCGGGCCGGTCGACGATGGTCTGGGTGTTGGTCACGTCATGAATTGTGGTGATCGAGCCGTGGCGGATGCCGATATTTTCGTGGATGACCTTCACCACCGGGGCGAGGCAGTTGGTGGTGCAGCTTGCCGCCGTGATGATATGATGCTGTTCCGGATCATAGAGGTGATGGTTCACACCATAGACAAGGTTGAGCGCGCCGCCATCCTTGACCGGGGCCGAAACGATCACCTTGCGCACCCCGGCGTCGAAATACGGGGCCAGCTTCGTGGCGGTCTTGAACACGCCTGTACAGTCGATCACCAGATCGACCCCCATCTCTGCCAGCGGCAGATCGGCAATGCGCGCGGCGTGGGTCAGGCGCACCGACCGGCCATCCAGCACCAGCGCGCCGTCCTCGTGCCCGACAGGGGTGGCCCAGCGCCCGTGAACGGAATCGAACTCCATCAGCAGCGCGTGCTGTTCGGCGTCGCCCACCGGATCGTTGAGCAGCACAAGATCGCCCCCCGCACCCGTGTCGATCAAATCGCGCAGCAGCAGTTTTCCGATGCGGCCAAGGCCGTTGAGGGCAATGCGTGTCATGGCGCTGGATGGCTCCCGTGTTTGTTCCGTGGTCCGGGGCGGGCGGCGTCGTGTCAGGCCGACGGCCCTGATCGTGCCTGCCTGTGCGTCTGGCCCCCGTCAGATGATCGCGTGGCGCACTTTTGCCGACACCCATTCGCTTACAATCACTGTGCCAAGGATCACGAGGATGATCAACGACACTTGCGGCCAGGCCAGCACATTCAGGCTGGCCTGCAACTGCGCCCCGATGCCGCCCGCGCCCACCAGCCCGAGTATCGCGCTTTCACGGATGTTGATATCCCAGCGAAACACGCTGATCCCGTAGAAGCTGGGCAACACCTGCGGCACGATCCCGTAGGTCAGGATCTGACCCTGCGAGGCGCCGGTGGCGGTGATCGCCTCGACCTGCGCGATATCGGTTTCCTCGATCGCCTCGTATAGCAGCTTGCCGATAAACCCGATCGAGCGCAGCGCGATTGCAAGGATCCCCGCCAGCAGCCCCGGCCCGAGGATCGACACCAGCAAGAGCGCCCAGATCAGCGAGTTGATCGAGCGCGAGGCCACGATGATGAACAACGCGATGGGGCGCAGGATCAGCCGCGAGGGGGTCGTGTTCGAGGCCGCGAGAAATGCCAGCGGCACGGCCATCGCGATGCCCAGAAGCGTGCCCAGCGTGGCGATGTTGATCGTGTCCCACAAGGGCGCCCAGAGCCGTTCCATATAGGACCAGCGCGGCGGGAAGGCACGGCTGCCGATATCGGCGGCAGCGGTCGGCGCGTCCCAGACAAAGGCCCAGATCGTGCGCTGGGTCATGCGTTCCCAGCACCAGACAAACAGCGCCACGCAGGCCAGCCAGCCCATCCACATCATCAGCCGAGCCTTGGGTGTGCGATGTGCCCAGACCGGCGGTTCAGGGGTTGCGACGCTCATTTGACCCACTTTCGCAAGTATCCCGAGGAATATTCGGCCATCATGACAATGGCGATGATGATCAGCAGGATCGCGCCCGCGCTGCTGTATTCATAGCGCGACAGCGATGTGTTCAGCGCCGCCCCGATGCCGCCCGCGCCAACAATCCCGATCACTGCGGATTCGCGGAAATTGATGTCCAGCCGGTACAGGGACAGCCCGATCAGGCGCGGCATGACTTGCGGCTGGATCGCGTAATTGATCAGTTGCGGCCAGCTTGCGCCAGTGGCACGGATCGCTTCGGCCTGCGCCTCGTCGATATCCTCGATATCCTCGGCCAGCAATTTGCCGATGAAGCCGATCGTGGCGAAGGTCAGTGTCAGGAAGCCTGCGAAAGCGCCGAAACCGAACAGCGCCACGAAAAAGATCGCGACAATGATTTCCTGCAGCGCGCGGCTGGTCGCGATGATGCTGCGGCAGATGTAATACACCCAGGGGGGCGCGACATTGCGTGCGGCCCCCACACCAATTGGCACGGAAATCAGCACCCCCACCACGGTCGAGGTGAAGGTCATGGTCAGGCTTTCCATCAGCCCGTTCGAGATGTCGCGCCAGCGGGTGGCAAAATCGGGTTGCAGGAACCCCATCACGAAACGCTGCCCGCGCTCGATACCCGCGACGACCCGCGCCCAGTTCACCTCGACCGTACCGATGGCCAGCACCAGATAGACGATTGCGCCCACGGCCAGCGCGATGCGCCACCCGCGCGAGCGGATCATCTGCGGTGGTTTGCGCCATGTCGTGGGGTAGGCGGCGCTCATAGGGCCCTCAACAGCTTCTCGGCCTGCGCCGTG
>SLQN01000291.1 GCA_007131465.1 Paracoccaceae bacterium | reverse complement strand
GGCCTGTCCGAACAGGGCGCGCACTTTCTGGGCGGGATCATGAAACACGCGAGCGCCCTGGCCGCGATCACCAACCCGACGGTGAACAGCTACAAGCGCATCAACGCCCCGCGGACTGTTTCAGGCGCGACATGGGCGCCCAATTCGGTGACATGGACCGGCAACAACCGCACCCATATGGTGCGCGTGCCGGGGCCGGGGCGGTTCGAGTTGCGCCTGCCCGATGGCGCGGCCAACCCCTATCTGCTGCAAGCCGTGCTCATTGCCGCAGGGATGAACGGGCTTCATGCCAAGGCCGATCCCGGCAAGCGTTGGGATATCGACATGTATGCCGAAGGCCACAAGGTCGAGGATGCCCCGCGACTGCCGTTGAACCTGCTCGATGCCCTGCGTGCCTATGAGGCGGATGCGGCACTGACGGCCAGCATGGGGGCGGAATTCTCGACAGCGTTCCTGAAGCTCAAGCGGCAGGAATGGAATTCATTCGTATCGCATTTCAGCCGCTGGGAACAGGAAAACACGCTCGATATCTGACGGTTAACGGCGCTGGCGGACCGTGTCACTTCGTCAGGATCAGCTTGCCCGCGCGCGTGATGCGCAACTGATAGGTTTTGCCGTCCAGCACAATCTGCGCCAGCGCGCCCCCGCCTGTCAGCGTGTAGACGTCATGCACGGGTGGGCTGTGGGTGATCTGTGCCGCAAGGTTTGTCATGGCATTCATCTTGGACCTCTTCTGTCTGGCTTGACTGTCAGGCTTGCGAACCGC
The DNA here is from genome assembly GCA_007131465.1 of Paracoccaceae bacterium. Lineage (GTDB taxonomy): Bacteria > Pseudomonadota > Alphaproteobacteria > Rhodobacterales > Rhodobacteraceae > Roseinatronobacter. The sequence continues at coordinate 5,499 of SLQN01000291.1, read as the reverse complement.
TGGCTTCACTGACTATATACCAAGCAAAACTGTCGGAAAAGAGTTTACTGACTTGACCATCGAAATTTGATCCCGCAACGGACTTGTTCTGCGGCATGCGCGATACCTTGCAAATGGCCGGCAAATCGGTGCTTGTATCCAGGCAAGGAACGGGGTGAGCAGGATGCACAGGGTTGCCATAAATGGGTTTGGGCGAATCGGGCGGACAGTCCTGCGCGCATGGCTGCAGGGCGGCTGGCCAGAGGTCGAGATCGTGGCGATCAACGATATCGCCTCGGCCGAGGATTGTGCGTATCTGTTTGAATATGACAGCGTCTTCGGTCCGCTGGGCAAGGCTGTGCAACTGGAAACCAAGCATCTGGTGGTGGATGGGCGCAGCCTGCGCATGACGCAGACAAATGATCTGTCCACGCTTGATCTGTCGGATATCGACCTTGTGATGGAATGCACCGGGCGCGCCGATCGGCCTGAGATGGCGCGGCGCGGGTTGCGCGCAGGCGCACGGCGGGTGCTGATTTCCGGCCCCTCGGACGCGGCAGAGGTGACAATCGTGCTCGGGGCGAATGACGCGCTGTTGCACGAAGGGCATGTGCTGATCTCGAACGCATCCTGCACTACCAATGCGCTGGCCCCGTTGGCCCGACTTTTGCATACGCGCTGGGGGCTGACGACCGGGTTCATGACCACGGTGCATTGCTATACTGGCAGCCAGCCGACGGTTGATGCGCCGCGCGGCGATCCCGCGCGGTCGCGCGCGGCGGCGCTGTCGATGGTTCCGACGACAACCAGCGCTCAACGGCTTGTCGAGCATGTGCTGCCCGAGCTTCAGGGTCGACTGCTGGGGGCAGCGGTGCGCGTCCCGGTCGCGTCGGTTTCGGCTGTTGATCTGACCGTGATGCTGGGCAGCCCCGCGACAGTGGACGCCGTGAATGCCGCCTTTCAGGAGGCGGGTGGCGTGATCGGCTGGACTGATCGTCCGCTCGTCTCGACCGACCTGCGCGCGCGGCCTGAAAGCATCGTCATGGCCCTGCCCGAAACCCGCCAGACCGCCGCCGGAATGCTGCGGGTCTTTGGCTGGTATGACAATGAATGGGGGTTTTCCTGCCGGATGCTGGATATGGCCACGCGCATTTCAACGCTCTGAAGCTCGATTTTCCTTGCAAATCGGCGCGAAGATCGGCATTAAGACAACGCGACGTTACCTCTATCGACCACTGTTCTCCGTCTACGGCCACAGTTCTTCTCGATCTTGCACTGACTGAGCCGGGCTGCCGCATTATGCGGGCAGCGATATGACAGGAGATATCACTATGGCCACAGGCACAGTGAAATGGTTTAACGCAACCAAAGGTTTTGGTTTCATTCAGCCCGATGGCGGATCCAAGGACGTGTTCGTCCACATCTCGGCCGTCGAGCGCGCTGGTCTGCGCGGTCTGGATGATGGTCAGAAAGTGACCTTCGATTTGGAAAAAAGCCGCGATGGCCGCGAATCCGCGAGCAACATCGCGCTGGCCTGAGGCCACGACCTTCTGGGTTGCGCATGAATGACAAGCAAACCGCCCAAATTCTGGGCGGTTTTTTATACGCCGCATCTTTAATGTCGAAATGTCGCCCCTGGCATTGCCTTTGACGCACTGCGCAATAGGCTTTGATCATGGCCACCGAATATCAATACGCCACAGCCCGGCCCGACCTGGTGCTGGCAACTGATCTGGATGGGACTTTCCTTGGCGGATCTGTGGAAGACAGGCGCGCCCTGTATAACTGGGTGCAAGCCGAACGCAGTCGCGTGGCGCTGGTCTTCGTCACCGGACGAGATCCGGATTTCATTTCTGCACTCTGCGCATCGGGAGATGTACCTGCCCCGGATTATGTGATCGGCGATGTGGGTACGACCATTGCGCGGTTCGAGAACCTGACATTGCACCCGATCGCCGCGCTGGAGGCGCCGATTTTGCGGCGCTGGCATGGCAAACCGGAACTGGTCCGCACGCGCCTTGCAGCAGTGCGGGGGCTGTGGTTGCAGCCCGTGCCGTTCCGGCATCGCTTGTCATATCAGTATGACGACCGCTTCAACTCGGACTCTCTTACTGTGCTCGACGGTCTTGGCGTCGATATCCTCATTTCGCACGGCTGTTTCGTGGATATCCTGCCCGAAGGTGTCAGCAAGGGGCCATCCCTTTTGCGGCTGCTCGACCATCTGAAGCTGCCCAGCACGCAGGTGCTGGTGGCGGGTGATACGATGAACGACCTTTCGATGTTCCAGACAGGGCTTCATGGCGCGGTTGTGGGCGGGGCCGAGACCGAATTACTAGAGGCCACGCGCGCATTGCCGCTGGCGTATCACTGTCGCGCGCCCGGCGCGGGCGGCATTCTGGAGGCCATCCGCGCCCATTCTCTTGTTTCATCCAGTCCGGAGGTGCAACCATGAAATCCGATCTCGTGATTGTCTATCACAGGCAGCCCTACGAAGAGGTGATTACCGAAACCGGGGTCGAGTATCGGGAAAACTCCAGCCCCAACGGGATCGTGCCGACAATGAAGGGGTTTCTGGGCAAGGCAAAGCGCGGGGCCTGGGTGGCCTGGAAAGAGGCCGAGGATACATCCAATCCCGGTTTCGAGCCGGTGATCGAAATCTCTGACAGCTATGGCACATATGATGTCAGCCGCCTGCCACTGACGGCAGAGCAGATCCGCAGCTTCTATCATGTGACATCGAAAGAAGCCTTCTGGCCGATCCTGCACGGGTTCAAGGAACGCTACAATTACGACCCGGTGGACTGGCCTGCGTTCCGGACTGTCAACTGGGCCTTTGCCGAGGCGGCAGCCGAACAGGCGACCGATGATGCGGTGATCTGGATTCACGACTACAACTTGTGGCTGGTGCCGGGCTATCTGCGCCAGCTTAAACCCCATGCGACGATCTGCTTTTTCCACCACACGCCGTTTCCAGGGCCGGACATGTTCAATGTGCTGCCCTGGCGGGCCGAGATCATCGACAGCCTGCTGGCCTGCGATTCGGTGGGATTTCACATTCCGCGCTATGCGCAGAACTTTGCAGCCGTGGTGCGCAGCCTGACAGGGGCGCAACTTATCGAGGACTGCGCAACGCCGTCCACGCTGGCCGCCACTGGCGGGGCGCTCAATGACCGGCGGATGCCGCTGACGCTGATGCATTTCGGCAATCAGGTCAGCATCCATACAAGGCCGGTTGGCGTGAACTTCGAGTATCTGGAGAAACTGGCCACCGCCCCTGAAGTGCTGGAGCGGTGCACCGCGATCAGGGCGGATCTGGGCGATTGCAAGCTGATCCTCTCGGTCTCTCGCACCGATTATACCAAGGGCAATATCGAACAGCTTGAAGCGTTCGCGCGTCTGCTGGAGCGTCGCCGCGATCTGCATGGCAAGGTGCGGCTGATGCTGGTGTCGGTGGGGGCGAACCGTGCAATGACTGCCTATGCCGAGATTCAGGAGAAGATCGAATCGCTGAGCGGGCGGATCAACGGGACCTACGGGTCGCTGGAATGGCAGCCTGTGGCGCTGATCAGCCAGGCAATCCCGCTGGCGCAGCTTGTGGCCTATTACCGTGCGGCGGATATCGCGTCGATCACGCCGCTGGCAGACGGGCTGAATCTGGTTGCATCGGAATTCTGCGCAGCACAGGACCTGACCCGCCCCGGCGTCCTGATCCTGTCGGAATTCGCGGGCTGTGCCGTGCTTCTGGACGGCGCGATCCCGGTCAACCCGTTCTCGCATGCCTCGATGGATGCCGCCCTTGATCAGGCCCTTGCGATGGAGCTTGTCGAGGCGTCCTCGCGCATGGCGGCGTTGCGGCGCTGCGCGAGCACCTGGGACATTGCCGCCTGGACACAGGCCGAACTTGCCCATTTCGCCAGCCTGCGCGAAGACCGCACTCTGCCCGCGGATCGTCCTGCAGCATAACTCAGGCGTTGCGGCGGTCTTTGAGTTTCTGCAACATCCGTGCATGTGCGCGCCCGATCATATGCGCGGCAATCGGGGCGGTCAGCAGCAGGAACAGCGATGTCGCCACTGCCTTGCTGACCACCTCGCCCGTGCCGACATGCAAGGCCAGCCCCACCAGCACCAGAAGCGCGCCCAATGTGCCTGCCTTGGTCGAGGCATGCATGCGTGTCAGCAGATCGGGCAGCCGCACGATGCCGATAGCGGCAATCATGACGAAACCCGCGCCTGCGATCAGAAACAGCCCTACCAGAACGTCGATCATGTATCCGCTTCCTTCTCGGCAAGGTCTCGCTGGTGTTCGTCTTCGTCCAGCCGGCGTTCGGCATAGCGTGCCAGCGCGACCGTGGCCAGAAAGCCGACCAGCGCCAGCACGATCGCCACGTCCAGAAATGACGGCTCGTCCATGAACACCGCAAAGACCCCGCAGAACGAGATGATGGTCACGGTCATCATGTCCAGCGCAACAACCCGGTCGGCCAGCGACGGCCCCCTGGCCAGCCGGATAAAGGCAACAGCCATCCCGATCAGGATCAGCAGCAGCGACAATTGCGCCGCAAAGGCAAGAAAGGCGGCTCCGGTCATTTCTCGAATACTCCCATGATCAGACGCTCGAACCCGTCCTTGATGCCGCGTGTCAGCTTCTCGGCATCATCGCCGAACATGGCATGCACGGTCAGCGTCTCGCGGTCGTCAGAGACATCGACGCTCAGCGTGCCGGGGGTGAGCGAGATGAGATTGGTCAGCAGCAGGATCTCGAAATCCGATTTCACGGTCAGCGGAATCTCGATCAGCGCGGGTTTGTTCTGCGGCACCGGTCGGATCACGTCCCACGCAACCTCGATCGAGGACAGAAGCAATTCCCAGACGAAATACCCCGCCAGATAGATCGAGCGCCAGAACCGCTTGAAATACATCGGGTCGATGCCGGTCAGTGGCAGCGAAATCCACAATGCGAAAAACCCCAGCACGGCGCCGGTCGCCAGTGACCCGAAGCTGAAATCACCGGTCATGGCCGCCCAGGCGAAGCCCAGCAGCAGGTTGATGACAAGTCCGTTCATGGCTGCACCCCCAGAACAGTGGTGACATAATCGCTGGGGTCCAGCAACTGCATGGCCGCGACCTCGGCAAATTGCACGAAGGGTTCGGGGTAGAAGCCGATCACGATGGTCATCGCGGCGAGTGAGGCTATCGGGATCATCATGGCGCGCGTCACGCGCGCGGGCGCGCGGTCAGGCGTCGGGTCAATCCCGTCGGGATGGGGTTTCCAGAAAGCCATGCCCCAGATTTTCGTCATCGAGAAGATGGTCAGAAGCCCCACCAGCAGCGACACGAAGGCCACGAACCAGGCGTCGAGTTCCAGCGCGGCCTTGACGATCAGGTATTTCGCCCAGAAGCCCGACAGCGGTGGAAACCCTGCCAGCGAAAAGGCCGGGATGATGAACAGCGCCGCCAGCAGGGGTGCTGATTTATAGAGGCCCCCGATGCGGTTCAGATCAGTGCTGCCTGCATATTGCT
>SLQN01000099.1 GCA_007131465.1 Paracoccaceae bacterium | reverse complement strand
GCGGCGGTATCTCAAATGGTGGTGTATAGATTGCGATTCCGCTGCCCTTCGCCCGATGTTCGGCGAGAGCACGCGGAAAGAGCGCAATCAAGTCGCTTGCAGCAACGACCTGAAGAACCCCCTCGAACACAGGCACCGACATCACCACCCGGCGCGAGAGTCCAATACGGGCCAGCGCCGCGTCGCCAAGGCCATGAAAGCGCCCGTCAGGCGAGCACAACACATGGTCGAGAGCGCAGAACAGATCCACCGGGACGACATCGTTTGGCGCGACACCCGCCGATGTCAACGCCGGATGCCCTTGGCGCGCGAGAACCGCGAACTCGGCATGAAACAATGGCTCATGCGCAATCCAGCTCGGAAAGGACTGATCTGGCAACAAGGCAATATCGATGTTCTGGCGCTCGAGCGCTTCGACGTAATGATCTGGCACCAGGTCAAGCAGTTGCAGCCGCACGCCGGGTGCCTCTTTGTGCAGCCATGCGCCCAACCGGGGCATCAGCATGGTGGCGAAGAAATCTGTCCCAGAGATCCGGAAATCGAGTTGCGCCTCGCTTGGGTTGAAGACGCCGCGACCTGCAAGGACGCCTTCGAGTTCGTCCAGAACCGCACGCAATGGCAATTCAAGTTCGGCCGCGAAGCTGGTCGGCACCAATCCCTGCCCCTGACGGACGAAAAGCGGGTCGCCCAGTGCGTGGCGCAATCGCCCGAGCGCGGCCGACACCGCTGGCTGGGACAGTCCCAATTGACGTCCTGCGCCGACGGTCGAGCCTTCGCGCAGCAAGGCGTCAAGCACGCGGAGCAGATTCAGATCAAGCCGACCAATATTTGTCATGTAAATACCTTATATTTTATCAATCGATTTATCAAATTATCTTGGATCGTGTATTATAGTGGCAAGGATCGCACCAATGCGCGCAAGAAAGAAATCACCCGGGAGCACTGCTATAATCGGAAGGGAGGAAAATCCGATGACCTTGAAATCCATGGCACTCACCGCAGCCTGTCTTGGCCTTGCCGCACCGGCAGCGGCCGATGGTCTATCCCATTTGCCGCTGCTTTCGGACATTGCCGCTGATGCCGTCGCAATCAGTCCCCATGTCCCGCAAATGGGCGCGCATTGGGCCGAGCCTGCCAATCTTCCCTTGGGTCCGATTTACTGCGAGATCGAAGGTCGGGTTGTCTGTGTGGAGTACATGTTCCTCGCAAGCCAGCTCACATCGGGTGCCGACTGGACCAGCATAGCCACCGGGATGCAGACCCCGCCGATCACTCGGATCGACATGGAATACAAACCCGATGGCGTCGGCCCGTTCCAGGAGCCGCTCTACCAGCTCCATGTCTATTTCGCTGACAGCGCGGTTCTTGCCGCACACTGACCCTGCGGCGGCCTCGACGCTCTCAGGCAGCAAGGGGATTCACGATGCACGATCTGTCTGGCCGCCGCGCGCTGTTCGTTGGCGGAAGTTCCGGCATTGGGCTGGCGTCTGCGCGGCTGTTTCACAGCTTGGGCGCCACTGTCATTCTGGCCGGCCGTTCCGCTGCGCGGTTGGAAGCTGCACGCCAGGCATTGGGCAATACCAGTTCGGTTGAGACGGTTGTTTTCGATTTTGCCCAAACCGGACAGGTGGATGAGGCGCTCGCGCAGTTACCTTTGGGTGGAATCGATCATCTTGTCATAACCGCAGCCAGCGTCACCCACGGACCGTTTTCTGAGCAGCCGCTTGCGGAACTGCGCGCGATGTTCGATTCAAAATTCTGGGGAGCGTATGGCATGGTCCGGGCCGCGCTGCCTTACCTGCGCGCTGGCGGATCGATCGTGCTGTTCTCGGGGGTCCTGAGCCGTCGTCCCGGGATCAACTGCGCGGCACTTGGGGCCGCTTGCGCAGCGGTCGAGGCGCTGACCCGCGGGCTGGCACTGGAACTCGGACCACGTCTGCGGGTGAATTGCATCGCGCCGGGAATGGTTCGGACCGAACTGCATGATCGCGTTCCTGCAGAGCGACGCGAAGCGATGTTTGAAAAGACCGGAAGCTCGCTGCCCGTCGGGCGCATCGGCCAGCCTGAAGAGATCGCTGAAGCAGTGCTCCTTGCCGCGACAACGGGTTATATGACGGGCCATGTGCTCGATTTGGACGGCGGCCATATGGTGCGCCAATACGCGACCCGATAGCAACTGACATCATTACAAATGTCCGGCTATTCGGCGTAGCAGGTCCATGCGTTGACCTCTCATGCGCTCCCGCCGCCCGCCGGTGGCCGAGAGGCGCACGCTGACGCGTTTCTCGCTCATTTGTCAGCCTCCCTGCTGCCGCCCATCTGATGGTTGAGATGCCGCGCCATCACGGCTTCGATCACCGGCAGGAACTCGGCCGCAGCGCGGGCATCCACGCCCAACGCCGCCGCCATGGCGAGCACTGGGCTCATATCCCATCCCGGCACCACGCCGGGCACAGTGCCAATCTGGCCGTTCATCCGAACGGACAGATCCCAGACCTGCCAGCGTCCGAGCGTGCGCGGTGCGTTCAGGACTTCCGAGCAGTCCGGGCAGTTCCTTCCGCAGGCCGTGCAGTAGCCTTAATGGGAACCTCCTGTCTGATGATTGAGAAGGCCCCAATCGTCAGGCAGGTCGGTCAGATCGCAAAATGTGCAGCCTTCTGGGCCTCTCGCGCCATCAGCGGCAAGCACCAGTGCCGCGACGCGGCTTCGTTCAGGGACGGAAGCTGGCCTGATCAATCACCTGCGTCAACAAGACCTCGGCATCGCGCGTTACATCTGGCGCTCTCAGGACGATTCCAAGGTCCGCGACAGCCACGCAGAGTACGACGATCAGGTGTTTCGCTGGAACGAGCCGCCCGCAGCCTTCGCTCGTGCCGCTTCTCGACGCAGTTCCACGCAGAAAATTCAGTCCGTGTGATTTCAACCGCCATGATGATCCTCCTTACGGCGCAAGAACGCATCAAAATACTTCAGATATCGTCACAAATGCCGCAGTCGCGCACGCCCTCAAGCACCCGCAAACCATCCCGCCCGGCAAAGCTCCAACTTATGCCAACCCTGCAGTGCTCTCGGCCCGCGTCATTCCTGCCGATCAAACCGCACGACGCAGCGAAGGCCCGCAGGCAGGCTTCGGTTCGGATTATCAAGTACAAGCCTCACCCCGAAGGTGCCGGATGCGGCATCAAACACCCGTTCGATCACATCCACCTGCGCGGTAAGCGGGCTGTCAAAGGGGGGCTCTGGCGTAACCTGCGCAAGGTGGCCGGGCGTGATATCCGGAAAGGCCGTGATATCGACCGCCGCCTCGACATGCAGCGCGTCCATGGCGGCAAGGGTCAAAAGCGTCTCGGATTCGGACCAGAATTCTCCACTGGACAACGCGCGATCCACCACATAGCCCGAAATCGGGGCGCGAATGGTGCGCCTGTCGCGTTCGGCCTCGGCAATCCCCAGATCCACAAGCGCCAGCGCGATGTTTCGTTCGGCGGCCAGAAGATCAGTTTGCGCGACCAAGAGTTCCGTTTCGGTTTCCTCCACTTGGGCAGAAGACACGACGTTACCCGCAGCAAGGGTTCGAAACCGATCCAGCCGCGCAGTCAGCAAGGCGACCCGCGCTTCGGAGGCGGCAATTTCCGCGCGGTCGTCGGCGCGAGCGCGGGCGGCACGGATGCCCATGTCCTGAAGCGTCGTGTCCAGCCGCGCAAGCACGCTGCCCGCGTCCACCCAGGCACCACGCTCGGGTATAATCTCGGAGATGATTCCGTTGACGGGTGCGCCGATACGCACCGTCTCACTGGGGCGGATGAAACAATCAGCCTCAAGCGCGGATGCCGCAAAGGGCAAAGCACACGCAACGACGCAGAGAGACGCGCCAAAGGTCAGGTTTCGCGCAAGGCGGGTCATGGAATTGTCTCCTGCCGTAAAAAGGGTGCAAGAAGATGATAATGATGGGTTCATAGCGGATCATGCCCTGCTGCCGCGACGATGCGCAGGCGATCGCGTTCACCCTGAACCTGCGCGCGACGGGTCGAAGCAGACACCGCTTCTGCCTGGCGCTGTGCGAAAAGGCGCAGGATCGCGGCTGCCAGCGGCGCGCACCTTGACCCCGGCAACAGCCCAAGCCAGTACCGCAGGCCCGGCGCGTAGCGGGTGAACAATTCATCATCCCAGGCGACGATGTTTTCAAATGTACCGCACTGCCCCTGTCGCGCGGCGCGGCCGTAAAGCTGCCGATCGATCCGACTTGATTCGTGAAATTCTGTCAGAATCACATGCAGACCTCCGATATCCTCTACGCCCGGACCAAGGGGAATGTCGGTGCCCCGCCCTGCCATGTTTGTCGCAACCAGTATCGACCCCATCGCGCCTGCGCGGTGCACACGGTCTGCCTCGTCGGCATCCTGTTCGGCCGACAAGACGACATGCCGCAGGCCAACCGCCTCCAGCGCCCCCGACACGTCGCGCGCCGCAGCGACCGAGCGAACGCCCACCAGAACCGGCCGCCCTGCCGCATGCTCCCTGCCAACAGCCATTGCAATCCATTCAAGCTTTGTTCCCCAGTCAGGGGCCATCTGCGTGCCCATATTGTGCCTGCGGACAGGCCTGTGGGTCGGGACCGGCACCGTGCGCAGTGCAAAGAAGCTGCGCATTTCCCCTGCCACCTCCATGCCGGTTCCCGTCATGCCCGACAGCCGCAAATACTGACGGAAAAAGCGTTGATAGGTGATGCTCGCTGCAGTCTCGAGCCGATCCGAGGCGTCCAGCCCTTCCTTGACTTCGACCATCTGGTGCAGCCCCGCACGCCAGGTTCTGTCAGGCATTGCGCGACCAGTGAATTCATCGACAATCACCACCTTGTCGTCCTGAATGATGTAATACCGCCCCCGCATCATGATCCGGCTTGCCACCAGTGCATGGCGCAGCAGTTCCTCGCGCGCTCTTGCCACGGCCCAGATACCGCCAATCCGGTCATCTTTGGAGGCTGCCAGACGAGCACGGCCCACACGGCGCAGACGCACTGTGCTTCGGTTGCCGTCATAGACAAAATCGCGCCCTTCGATCAGCGTGTCCGCCAGATCCAGCGCGGCGCGAAACAGTGTGTTGGGCTCACGTTGACCGCTTGGCGCAGAGATGACAAGCGGGGTGCCTGCCTCGTCCACAAGGATCGAGTCGGCCTCATCAATGATCGCAAAATGCAGGCCGCGCAGCAGCGGAGCTCGCGCCCCGGCCTTGTCATGCTGCAACCTCCGCAGGCTGACCCGCGCCCGGGTGCGCCTCCGTCCCAGGGCAATGCGATCTCGCAAATAATCGAACACCAGTTCCTTGTTGTCGACAAACACAACATCAGCCGCATAAGCACGGGCGCGTTCGCGTGGTTCAAGCTCATGATGCACAAGCGCGGAACGCAGCCCCAGCCGGGCAAAGACCGATGCGAAGCTTTCAGCATCACGGCGCGCAAGGTATTCGTTCACCGTCACGACATGCACCGGCACGCCAGCAAGAGCCATGACCCCGGCTGCCAGAATCGCAGTCGCCGATTTGCCCTCGCCGGTGGCCATTTCGAGCATGCAGCCCTCGATCAGGCGCATCGCACCGTATATCTGGACGGGTCGTTGTACGAACCCGATCTCCCTGCCGAAGGCCGCGCGCACTGCGGCCAGCGCCTCGTCCAGCGCACTGCCGGCAAGACCTTCGCGCAGCAGGCGCGGTGGCAGTTTCACCAGGGTCGCGGCAAGGGCGGACGGATCATTTGCCAGCAGGTCGGAACATGTGATAATTGCCGCAATGCGCCGGTTCCGGGTCAGGCGCCGCGGTGCCAGCGCAGCACGCAATGCGCCATCCAGCCGCTTGATGGTCCGGTCGGTCCAGTTCATCGGACGTTCAGCCTGATGGGCATAGGGCAACAGACGCCAGCGCGCGCCGACACCCCAGAAGCGCGCCGGTTCAGACATCGAACCCGCGCAGCAGTATCTGCCGCGCCCATACCACGAACTGAACGCCCAGTGGCCGGGTTCCATGATCAAGCCGGGCATGCACCCGCCCCCCAAAGCGTCCCGGAAAATTCTCGGGCACGGATACATCAAACTGGAAAACACGCTCAAAGCTGCGCGCACCGGTCTCGTCAGACGGGTCCACGGCCAAGCGCCCGCCAAAGCGCGCGCCCAGCACTGGCGAGGGCAGTTCGAAATCGCCTGCAGGCACAGCGCGCAACGCCTGTGCCTGATAGGTGACACCCGGTTCCTCGGGCAGCCGAAGGGCGATGCCGCGCAAATCATCGCGTAGCGCGTCAATGCG
>SLQN01000064.1 GCA_007131465.1 Paracoccaceae bacterium | reverse complement strand
TGACCCTGGCGCTGGCCCATGCAGTGCTGGCACAGGGGGCGCGACGCGGCGCAGTGCTGGAATGGCTGGGGATGGCCGCGCTTGCCGCCTCTCCCCTGGTGATCGGGACGGGGCTGTTCCTGCTGATCCGGCCCATTGCCAACCCGCGCGATTTCGCCCTTCTGGTCACGATGCTGGTCAATGCGGGCATGGCGCTGCCCTTCGCGCTGCGCCTGATCCTGCCTGCCCTGCGCGATGTCGTGGCGACACAAGGGCGGCTGGCCGACAGCCTTGGCCTGCACGGGGCGACCCGTCTGCGGATCGTGACCCTGCCGCGCCTGCGCCGCCCCTTGGGCTTTGCCGCCGGGCTGACAGCGGCGCTGTCGATGGGCGATCTGGGCGTGATCATGCTGTTTGCCGAGCGTGAAGGGGCCACACTGCCGATGCAGCTATACCGGCTGATGACGGCCTATCGGCAGGATGACGCGGCAGGCGCTGCGCTGGTGCTGCTGGCGGTCAGCCTTGCGCTGTTCTGGGTCTGCGACAGATGGGGGCGCGGCGATGCTGGTGCTTGACGATGTGACCATTACGCAGGACGATTTCACCCTGCGCGCGGGTTTCACAGTGCCGCCCGCTGCGCGTGTGGCCGTGATCGGCCCGTCGGGGGCGGGGAAATCCACGCTTTTGGGCGCGCTTGCGGGGTTCATCCCGCTGGCGCAAGGGCGCATCCTGTGGGACGGGCGCGATATCACCGGGCTTGGCCCCGCCACGCGTCCCCTGTCGGTCGTGTTTCAGGACAACAACCTGTTTCCGCATTTGTCTGCCTTCGACAATGTGGCCCTTGGCGTGAACCCCGCCTTGCGCCTGACAGCAAAGGACCGCGAAAGGATCACCCGCGCGCTGGCGCGTGTCGGGCTGGCCGGGCTGGAGGGTCGCCGCCCCGCGCAACTGTCCGGCGGGCAGCAAAGCCGCGTCGCGCTGGCGCGCGTGCTCTCGCAGCGCAAGCCCTTGGTGCTGCTGGACGAACCCTTCTCGGCGCTGGGCCCGGCGCTGAAGGCGGAAATGCTGGCCCTGCTGACGGATATCTGCACCGAGACGGGTGCGATGCTGCTGATGGTCACGCATGATATTGCCGACGCAAAAGCCATCGCGCCGCAGACCTTGCTGGTGGCCGATGGCCGCGCCGAAGGGCCATTTGCAACCACGCATCTGCTGGAAAACCCACCCGAGGCTTTGCGCGCCTATCTGGGCTGATGCCCGTCAGCCCCTGATCTTGCGCCCCAGAAGCTCCAGCCTGTGCCCTTCCAGCCGATAGCCCAGCCGCCGCGCGATCTTTTCCTGCAACGCCTCGATCTCGGGGTCGCAGAATTCGATCACCTCGCCCGTCTCCATGTCGATCAGATGGTCATGATGCGCGCGCTCGCTATCCTCGAACCGCGCACGTCCGTCGCCGAATTCCAGCCGGTCGAGGATCCCCGCCTCCTCCAGCAACTTGACTGTGCGGTATACCGTGGCCAGCGAAATCCGCGCATCCAGCGCGTTGGCGCGGGCGTGAAGCTCCTCGACATTGGGGTGGTCATCAGCATCCTCGATCACCCGCGCGATGGTGCGGCGCTGATCGGTCATGCGCATCCCCTGCGCTTCCAGCCTGTCCAGAATCGAATTGGTCACATCGCCTGTCCCGCATCATACGTGACGGATAGTCTATGCGCTGCGCCGACCCCTGAAAACCGCAAAGTCATGAGACCGGGTTTTCAAGCCGCCCCCGCAGCCCCCTAGCCCAGCGCCATGCTGACCGCCGATTCGGGCAATTCCTCGTCGAAACACCGCTGGTAGAATTCGGCCACGGTCTGGCGCTCCAGCTCGTCGCATTTGTTCAGAAAGGACAGCCGGAACGCATAGCCGATCGATCGGAAGATACGCGCATTCTCGGCCCAGTTGATGACCGTGCGGGGTGACATGACCGTGGACAGATCGCCATTCATGAAGGCCGTGCGCGTCAGGTCCGCCACTGTCACCATCTGGCTGATCTCCTTGCGGCCCTTGGCAGTGTTATAGGCCGGGTTCTTGGACAGCACGATCGCGGTTTCGGCATCATGCGACAGGTAGTTCAGCGTGGCCACCAGCGACCAGCGGTCCATCTGTGCCTGATTGATCTGCTGCACGCCGTGATAGAGGCCCGTCGTGTCGCCCAGACCGACCGTGTTCGCGGTGGCAAACAGGCGGAAAGACGGATGGGGCGTGATGATCTCGTTCTGGTCCAGCAGCGTCAGCTTGCCGTCATGTTCCAGCACCCGCTGGATGACGAACATCACATCCGGGCGGCCCGCGTCATATTCGTCAAAGACGATAGCCACCGGGTTGCGCAGCGCCCAGGGCAGGATGCCTTCCTGAAACTCGGTCACCTGCGCGCCGTCCCGCAGCTTGATCGCGTCCTTGCCGATCATGTCGATGCGCGAGATGTGGCTGTCGAGGTTCACCCGCACCGCAGGCCAGTTCAGCCTTGCGGCGACCTGTTCGATATGCGTGGACTTGCCTGTGCCGTGATAGCCCTGGATCATGACGCGGCGGTTATAGGCAAAGCCCGCGAGGATCGCGAGCGTGGTATCGGGGTCGAACTTGTAGGTCGGGTCCAGCGCGGGCACGCGCTCCATCGACTCCGCAAATGCCCTTACCTTCATGTCCGAATCGATCCCGAACACATCCCGCACCGAGATGTCTTCGGTTGGCCTGTCTGATACCGTCATGTCTGTCACGTCCTGCTTGTTGTGCCAAAGCCGCCCTGACGGGCCGCATCTCGCCTGATGTGAAACATATCCTGCGCAGGTGCAAGGGAAAGGGCGGAAATGGGCAGTGCGCAACGGGCAACGGACCCAGGTGCGGTGCGGACGCGCCGCCGCGCTTTGCAGTTGCACGCTGCGGGCGACTGTCCTAGAGCAGCGGGCAGACAATCCGCCTCACCGCTGTGACTGTCCTGCTGATGGGAATGCAAAGCCTTGAGACCAGACGCTAACAGCCGTGCCCCAGCCCGCGCCGCGCACCGCAATGGCCTGATCTTCTCGGGTCTCATTTACCGGCGGTTCTGCCTTCTGGCGCTGGGCGCGGGCATCTTTCTGGCGCTTGTGATGAATGGCGCAACAAACGCCCCCTATCGTCAGATCGCCGGGTTCGCGCTGGCCCTTCCCGCCCTGATGGCGCTGCTGGTCCGGGTGCAGCATATGCCGACGCGCCGTACGCTGCGCTGGGTCGTCGCGTGTCTGTGCGTCATTCTGGGCTGGATTGCGTTCCAGATCCTCCCCATGCCCATCAGCGCGCTGGCCCATCCGGTCTGGGACGAGTTGATCGCGCTGGGGCTGCATGACCAGCGCCATGTCTCGATCTCGCCCGCGCGGACAGTGGCGGCGATCCCCTCGCTGGTGCTGCCGTTTCTGGTGTTCGCGACCATGCTGATCCTGTGCCAGACGCCCGGCGATGCCCGCTTCGGCTGGACCCTGCTGGCGGGCATCGGCGCGGCAGTGGCGGTGATATCGCTGGGCTTGCATTTCTTCTTCCCCGAAACATTTTTCTTTACCGACGTCCAGTCCAGCCGCGGGACACGGCTTAGCGGGGTGTTCATCAATTCGAACATGACTGCGTCGCTTCTGGGGATGTCGGCCTTCGCCCTCGCAGGCGTGCTGTTTTACCACTGGGACAACCGCAAACCCGCGTCGCGCGATGCGTTGCGCGCCGCGCCCGGCAATACCCTCCCGGTGCTGCCGATTCTGCTTGCTTTTGGCCTGTTCCTGCTGATCATCGCCCTGATCATCACGCGGTCAAGGGCCGGGGTCACGTTGGGTATCGTGTTCTTGACACTTGCAATGATCGTTTATGCCATGACCCGACCTGCGCGCGCCGGGTCCGGGCTGGGAACGGTCCCGCCACTCTATCGCGGCGGGCTTGCCGGTCTGGGCGGGCTGGCCGTCCTGCTGGCCTTCGGCGAACCCATCTTCCTGCGCTTTGATGCGACCAGCGACGCGCGCGTCTGCGTGTGGGCCGCCACTTGGGCCGCGTTCCTTGATCACCCGGTCACAGGGTCGGGCTTCGGAACCTTCGCCGAGATGTTTCCGCGCTACCGCGATCCCGACTGCCTGGGGACATCCGGCGTCTGGCTCAGGGCGCATAATTCCTATGTGGAATTTCTGGCAGGGTTCGGCATGGCGGCCGTGGTGGTGCTGAGCCTGTGCATCGCCGTCCTCTGGCGTAGCTTGCGCCACGGGGTCCGGGTTCGCAAGACCATGAAACCCTATCCGATCTTCGCGCTTGGGGCGCTGGGGTTTGTGGCCGGGCATTCGTTCTTCGATTTTCCTCTGCAAATACCCGGAATCTCTGCCTATTTCGCGGCGCTGATGGGGGCGGGCTGCGCTATTTCGATGGCCGAGCGCGTGCCAGGGCGAAGCCGCAGGGCCGACCGCAGGCAGGACGGCTCCGGGCGCTTGCCCAGTGGCGGAGCAAGCCCGGCCAGGGTCCACACTCAATGACAGCGGCAACTGGCTGCCGGATAATTGACCGGACGATGTCTGTGTTCGGGCGAAGCCCGGTCGCAGGGCGACAGGTCGGGCGCACGCCGCCCGCCGACAGACCGCCAGATATCAGCCTGACCTGCCTGTCTGCGGGCGGGCAACTTTCTGCCGGATGTCAGAGGACCGGGTCTCGGGTCTTGCGTGTTGCTGGCAATCATACCAACAGCATTATCCTGTGAACTGCGCCCAAGCATCGCATTCAGCGCCTCTTCGAGCGTCCCGCGCTCCATCTCGCCAAGCCGGGCCTCGACGAGCGAGGGCTTCCACTTACCTGCAGGCCAACATCGCGGGCGGTGAGGGTTTCGGCTGGATCTATGCCTCGGAGACCGGTCGCTCTGCACTGCTCCGGACGCCGATCAGCGACGGTGCTGCGGGCACGGGATGCGCCTGCCGTCTGCATCCACCACGAAGACATCCGAATAGTCGCCGGTCCGGGTGATGGGCCCCAGGGCCGGCATGCAGCGCCTCAAGCTGCGTGTTGCGCACGCAAAGCCGGCGTTGTTGAAAGCTGAGATTGAGTGAAACAGCGCTTCCCATAGCCCCTGCCACAGTCCGAACTGCGGGATGAAGCTGATCGAAAGAGCCGCAGCACCCGCGATCACGCAAACGCCAACAACCTTGAGTATCGTGCGAACCAGCTTCATCAACTGGCCCATTGCGCTCTGGTTCAGGTCATCACGCAGATAGAGTTGTTCGGTGATGCCCACGGGCAGGCCCAAGGCGGCCAGCACAAGCACAGCAAATGTCATCAGCCCCAAACCACCAAGCTGGATGAGTGTGGCGACGACAGGGGCGGCAAAGACCTGATGATCGACGGCGGCGCGGTCAAGGTCTATCTGGCGCATCCGCGGCAGCCCGCGGTGACCGCGCGCATCACGACCAAGGCGAAGGGACGTCATGACCTGCGCGTGCGCGAGAGCGATCAGACGATGACCTCCAGCCCGCGCCAGACCGGCCGGATCAGCGCGGCGGGGCCGAAGCCCATCAGCGCGTAGAGCGCAAGGTCGAAGGCCAGGAACGGCCCGTCGAAGAAGGCCCACGTGTAGAAGGTGCCGAGGAAGACCGAAACCCCCAGCACCGCGACCTTCATGAGCATCGGAATCGCCAGCAGGTCGCCTACAGGGTGGCCACGCCAGAGCAACACGGCGGTCAGCCCGGTCAGCGGCAGCGCGAAGGCCAGATCCAGCACGAAGATCGTCTGTCCCGGCAGGGGCTGGCGCGCGGCCATGGCGGGCAGAAGCTGCGACAGCCACAGGGCCGTGAACAGCGCCACCAAGAGCCCGAACAGCGCCGCGACAGCGCGGCGCGGTAGCGGGCGGGGGCCTGTGGTCAGTGCTGACGGATCGGCAGCCCGCACGAACAGCACCGCCGCAAGCACGCTGGCGGCCAGAACCGCCAGATATAACGGATAGGCAGGGTTCATCACCCGATCAAAGCTGTAAAGCCCGTAAGCATAGATCAGATAGCCCACCAGCCCCGCCCAGATCAGCCAGCCCTTGGCCCAGCCCTGCCGCAGCCGCCAGTTCACCACCAGCAAACACAGCGCAGCAGGGGCCGAGATCGTGTCCTGGCTCCAGGCGCCCGGGCGCAGATGGTCGGGGACAGCGGCGTAAGGGGCGGGCAGCAGCAGCGCCGATGCGACGGCCGCGAGGGTCAGAACGGCGGCGACGTCGGACAGGCGCAGCAGGGTCGGGGCGGCAGCAGGCGCGATCATGTCAGAACTCCGCGGTCGTGATCGTGGCCAGGAAGAAGGGCGCATAG
>SLQN01000531.1 GCA_007131465.1 Paracoccaceae bacterium | reverse complement strand
GTCGTCCCACCGGTGTAGATCATGTAGATATCATCAAAGGGACGATCAATGCGGGGCATCGGGTCGTGTGAGGCGAGCGCCGATTCATAATCCAGCGCCTTCTCCTGCAGGGCTGTGCCCGAACCGTCGTCCACGCAAACGAGGCATTTGAGCGACGGCAGATTGCGGGCCGCTTCCGCAACCAAGGGTCCGTACTGAGCGTGGAAAACGACAGCCTCGGCGTCCGCGTTCTCGAGCAGGTACGCGACCTCTTTCGCCTGATATCTGTAGTTGATGTTCACTGGAATTCCGCGCAGCTTGAAGGCCGCCAAATGCGCTTCGGAGTACTCGTTGCTGTTATGCAGGTAGAGCCCGACCTTGGAGTGGGGTCCCAGACCATGAGCCACAAGAACCGCCGCAAGGCGTGATGCTCGGTCATCATACTCACGCCAACTGCGCACCACGTCACCGAAAATCAGCGCCGGATGGTCGGGGACCGTGTCGGCAACCTTTTCGAAAGCATTTGCAAAGTTGAATTCCATCATCGACTCCGAGCAGTTAGCTCATGTAAAACGAAATGCATGTTCGCGCTCGAGAACACTGCGTTCATCGAGCCCTGCGGGTGCTCGTCACAGCTCAACAGCCTGCCTTTCTGGCAATGCGCTCACGAAGATCCCGCTTGAGCACTTTTCCGATTCCACTCAGCGGCAGTGGGTCAGCTGTGATCTCGATCGTCCTCGGGCACTTGTATCCAGCAATCAAGGACCTGCAATGGGCAATGAGCGCATGCTCTTCCACTTCAGCACCGGGATGCAGACGAACCACGGCATGAACCTGCTCCCCCCACTCAGCATGAGGCACGCCGATAACGGCGCATTCCAGGACAGCAGGGTGCTGGTGAAGAGCGCTCTCGACCTCAGGAGATGAAACGTTTTCACCCCCGGTGATGATCATGTCTTTGAGGCGATCTACTATGTAGACGAAACCCTGCTCATCCATGTAGCCGACATCGCCAGTGTGCACCCGTCCAGCGCGCACGCTTTCGCGCGTGGCCTCCGGGTTGCGCCAGTAGCCGCTCATAAGGCTCTGTGAGCGGACCGTAATCTCACCCACTTCTCCAGGTTCCGCTTCGCTTCCATCCGGGGTGCAAATGGCTACCTCTGCACCGATCGCCGGCTGTCCCGCGGAACGCAGCTTTCCCATGGCGGGCCCGGACGTCACATGGGCCTCCGGCCTCAGTACGGTGATGGTCGCCGTTTCGGTCTGTCCGTAAGACTGGCCAAATTGGACCCCCGGCAGAGCCTCGAGTGCTGCACGCAGGAGACTCTCCGGAATCGTTGAAGCCCCATAGATGATGTTGGCCAGCCACTTCAACTCGGATCCGACGAATCCGGGCTCTGCCATAAGGCGGTTGATCATGGTCGGGACAAGCGCGACGTGCGTAACCCGCTCCCTGGCCAGAGCGTCGACCACACGCGAAGGGTCAAACTCCGGAATCACGACGTGACACCCTGCGTGCATCGTCACTGCCACGATGTAGGCACAATCCCCGATGTGAAACATCGGTGCTACATGTGCGTAGCGCATTCCTGCAGTATTGCCAAGCAGCGCAGCGCTTTGATACGCGTTCATGATCAACGCCTTCTGGCTGAGCATGACGCCCTTCGGCCGGCCCGTCGTACCCCCTGTATAGAGAATGACGGCGGCCGCATCGTCGTGATCCCAGTGGAAGGGTCGAACTTCAGGCCTACCGTCGACCATGGAGCCCAGCGCAACAGTCGCCGCAGTTTCGGTCGACTCAGCCATGACCACGCACAGCTTCAGCCGTGCTCGAACCTTGTTCAGTCCGTCGAGGCGATCGACAAACCTCGGTGAGATGAACAGAGCGGTGGGTTCGCAATCATCGATCTGTTGGGTCAGCTCTTCATTCGTCAGTCGAAAGTTCAAAGGAACAGCGATCGCACCGCACCAGATGATTGCAAAGAATGCCTCGATAAAATGACCGGAGTTCTCAGAGATGATCGCAACACGATCGCCTTCGACCACTCCATTGGCGCGAAGAGAGGCTGCCAATTGACCAATCCGGCAGGCGAGCTCTTCATACGAACGTCTGGCTCCGTTACCGAGGTCGACGATCGCTGCCCCCCGGCCATTGACCTGAACCGAACGACGAATCAGCTCACTGAACTGCATAGCCCCTCCAGCTCAGCCCCTTAGCAGCCAACCCCGACGACCCGAGGCGCAACACACTTCAACCTGACCAACCCTTCGCTAGCTGCCGGGTCCAGAGCCAGTTTGATCCGCCAGACTGGCAACGTGCGCGAGTATATTCTTCTCCACGGCACCGAAGAACGTGGAGAAATACCATGAGAACGTCTCTTCCGCAGCGCTCCGGTTACCCGTATGCGAATAGCATCCGTCCCACTCGAAGATGCAGCCATCGGGGCCCTCAGGGAGGACCGTTGCCACACCTCCTCCGCCTGGGAAGGGGTGGCCTGGCTCAGCACGATACTCGAAGCAACGCGACTCGCGATCGAAGCGAACGAGCTTGTAGCGGTACTCGTACTTGGCTACACCACCGCTGGATGAATCAGGCATCTTATACTTCGTAACGAACGTAACGCCTTCACGCAGCGGCGTGCTGTCAGGCACGTGGACGCTGAACTGGTCCGGCCAGATCCAGCTCTTCTCTGCATCGATCAGAGACTGCTCCAGATCAGCAAACACGTCGTCCGCCGGCAGGCCGACGTACTGGCGGTAGGTGAAGAACACTGAATGAACACCTTCAGTGAGCTCTTTGCGAAAATTCATCTCTTTCAGGATCATGTTGCTCTCCGGCCCTTTGTATCGCCACGCGGCCGGTACCATCGTGCGACCGCCCCCGCACATTGAGCTTTCACTTGTCGCCAAGCCCTGCCGCTTGCGTCCAAAGGTCTGCGTCCGCAGCAAGCCGACTGCTGCTTATGGGAACAGATATGACCAGCTCCTCGACGCCCAACCGTCGTGCTTCGTCGATCTTGCCCTGCAGTTCGTCCGGCTTCCCCTTGAAGGGCAGGCCCAGCTTGAGGTGGAAGTCACTTCCTTCCTCACGGCCATGGGCATCCAGATGCCGGCGCAATTTTTCCAGATGGGGCTCGAGATCGTAATCCGCCCACCAGCCGTACCAGCCGTCGCCCAGCCGAGCGGACCGCTTCATAGCGGCATCCGAATCACCACCAATGAGAAACGGAGGCCCGCCCGGGGTGAGAGGTTTCGGCTCCAGGATCACGTCACGATAGGAGACAGTCTCACCCTCGTAAGATACCTTGCCTGGCTTCCAGGCTGCCCGGACGGCTTCAATGTACTCATCGAAGCGCTTGCCACGGCGCTCGAAGGGTACGCCAAGAGCCGCGTACTCCTCCGACGACCAGCCGCTTCCGACACCGAATTCAAAGCGGCCCCCAGTGATGTGATCGATGGTCATCACCTCTTTGGCCGTCAGCAGCGGCGGGCGCAACGGCAAAATCAGAACGCTTGTCGCGAATCTGAGCCGTGTCGTGACCTGAGCCGCAACTGCGACGAGCAGCAACGGGTCGTAGATGCCCATCTCGTCGCCCCAAGGCGGCGTCCCGTCCTCCGTATACGGATAGCTCGAGTCATAGTCTTTTGCCGAGAAAAAGACAACATGCTCGGGCAGCCAAAGCGAATCGAAGCCGCGCTCCTCGATTGCCTGCGCAAAATCCTTCAGGAATCCGATGTCCCGTTTTGGAGTGCTCCCAAAAGGAGCTGCCAATCCAATCTTCATATGATCACCTCTTGCTTCATTCACACGTGCTCCATCCAGAAACAGGTCTCTCACGCATGCAGCACGCGCTTCAGAAGATCAATGTTCGAATCTGACTTGAACGCCCCAGGACCGTCGATCGCCAGGATGCCCGGCATATGCTCCAGCAAACAAAGGAGCGTTCGAACGACGGGAGACATGCTGCTTATCAAACGCATTCCTGACGAAAAGCGACAGCTCATATTGAGCGGCCGGCGCCACGGAAAGCTTGAAGTTGGCGATACCGTACGCATCGATCTTCGTGTTGGGATCCAGGCTTGCATCCGAAATGTTGGAGTCTCTCCAGGCGTAGTCCCCCCGGACGTAACCGTCCATTCCAGCAATCGTGAATCGCTGTTCGCCCGTAATCGTGAATTGCCACTTCGGTGCCTGATTGGCACG
Source organism: Paracoccaceae bacterium (assembly GCA_007131465.1). Classification (GTDB taxonomy): domain Bacteria; phylum Pseudomonadota; class Alphaproteobacteria; order Rhodobacterales; family Rhodobacteraceae; genus Roseinatronobacter. The sequence goes on along the minus strand of SLQN01000531.1, from coordinate 2,154 downwards.
CCGACCCGAGAGGTCCTGACCACCTTCGGCATCAACGCAGGTTCCCGCGAGTCGCTGCGGCGTCTGGCAGGGGGCTCCGATGAACTCGTCGAACTGGGCGTCGATATAGGCGGCTGCTAAAGTAAAGTAGCTGCCCGGCCAAAGCTGACCGCGCGCATCCACCTCGATCCCCCGGGTGCTCAATTCACCGGCGTTGCGCAGCACGAAGGAATTCGCCTCCGTTGAAAATGCCGTAGCCTGGAAGTCGTCGAACTCCGAGTAGAACAGCGTCGCATTGAGAGTGATCTGGTCATCGAACACGGATGTTCTCGCCCCAAGTTCATAGCTCACGACGGTTTCGGGAGCCAGAACGGCCAGCTCCGGACCTCCGGTGAACAGGGTACTACCGATCGTCGTGTCGATCGCAGAACCCTTATAACCTGTCGAGATAGAGGCATAGTACATGCTGCGCGGGCTGGCGAAGTATTGAACACCCAGAGTTCCGATCCAGTCCGTGTCACTGTTGCTGGCTGACTCAGGAGCAAAATTGCCAGGAAAGGCGAAGAAGTTGCCACCTCTCTGCCCTGCCGCATCGATCTTCTCATGGAGGAGCCGTGCGCCCGCAAAAGCAGACCAGTTTTCGTTGAACGCGTAGGTGGCATGACCAAAGATGGCGTAATTCTCCAGGTCAACGACGCTGTCGAACACCGAAAGGCCGTCGAAACCGACAACATCGGTCCCGCCAGTGAATACCGTCGACTCCTTGATCTCGTGAGTGTAATAGTAAACACCGGCAACGTACTCCAAAGCCGATCCCGTGGGAGACAGCAGCTGCCACTCCTGACTGAAGAGATCGAGATCTTTGGTAATCGCTCCGTCGATGATGTCCAACGGCAGGAAGTCGACGTCATTGAACTCTTGCTGGTCCCACGACCTGTAACCTGTCACAGACTTGATCGTGTGCCCGCCGGGCAGTTCCCAGTTGAGCTCCAACGCCCCATGGAACGTCTCCGCCTTCTCAGACAGCGTCCCATCCGCAATGTTGATCACGTTGGCGTTATTCGCCTCGACGCCAAAGGCGTTCAGCTGTGGTCTCAGAAATCCATTGACGAGCGGACTCTGCGACTCGTCCAGTATCCGATTGAAGGTCCGCACGCAGCAACGATCGTCCTGCTCGTCATAGGACAGCGTTAGATCGGCCGAAAACCCCTCAAGCTCATAAACGGTGTTGAAGCGAATGCCCCACCGTTGCCTTATGTTTTCAGTCTCGTCACGTACGATGTTCTTTACTACGCCTTTGTCGCGATCATGCATGAACGCAGCCAGCCTGATGGCGAGATCCGGCGTGATCGGCAGATTGACCATCCCCCCAAGCCGGTACTGTTCGTGCTCGAAATTCCATTCCGCTGATGCATTCGCCTCGAAGTTCTGGGTGGCAGAATTCGTCACGATATTCACCGCGCCGGCAGATGTGTTTTTGCCGAAAAGCGTACCCTGGGGCCCGCGCAGCACCTCGATCCGGTCGATGTCCCAGAACTCGGCAAGCGCAGCCCCACCTGGCCCTGTCGCTACCCCGTCTATCGTTGTTCCAACACTTGATTCGAAGCCAGTGGCGAAAGCACCGCCACCAACACCTCGCACCAGCATTCCGCGCCCGGCAGAGCTCACGGATCCCTGGAGGTTGACAGAAGGTGCAATGTAGAAGAGATCCTCCACGTTCGAGATTCCTGCAGCGCCAAGCGTGTCCTCATCAAACACGCCGAGCGATATCGGGGTCTCCTGAAGCGTTCGCTCCCGCTTCTGCGCCGTGACCACGATCTCCTCTACCGCACGCTCGGTAGCAGGCAATGGAGCCGCAACCAACATAGTTGCAACAACTGCCAAGCATTGCAGCAAAGCCAACTTGGATTTAGCGATGGACATTGAAGCCTCCCCCTGTTTTCAGCCATGGCATTCACAGCTTTCGACTGACCAGTTGCCCGCAACCGCGCAGGAGAACCTCGGCGACACACGCCGCCGAAAGTCTGACTACGATCAAAGATCCGTGAGCAACCGTGCGGCCCTGCAATGACAAGCCACTGCGACCTGTACAAAACCCCTCAATCCCTGGCATGCGTCACCAGGAAGACAGCGAAGCTATCAAAGTTTAAAGGTGCGTACAATAGCGCAAGCTGC
>SLQN01000236.1 GCA_007131465.1 Paracoccaceae bacterium | reverse complement strand
GCGCCGCATGAAAAGGCGTTTGCGTTCTGCGACCTGCTGGTGATCGGGTCTGGCCCGGCCGGGCTGATGGCCGCGCTTGTGGCGGGCCGGGCCGGGGCAGATGTGATCCTGGCCGAGGAGGACCGCGCGTTCGGCGGGCGCTTGTTGTCGGAGCCGGGCCAGATTGACGACATGTCGGGGTCCGATTGGGCAGCGCAGGTGGTGGCGGAATTGCGCGCCCTGCCAAACGTGCGGATGATGACGCGCACCAGCATAGTGGGGGCCTATGATGGCGGCGTCTTTGGCGCGCTGGAGAGGGTGTCGCTGCATCTGGCCGCGCCGGGACGAAGCCCACGCGAATGTTTCTGGCGCATCACGGCGCGGCGCAGCATTCTGGCCACAGGCGCGCTCGAACGCCCCATCGCCCACCCCGCCAATGACCGTCCCGGCGTGATGCTGCTGAGCGCCGTTGCCAGTTACTGGCAGCGTTGGGCGATTGATCCGGGGCGCGTCGTGGTGTTTGGCAACAATGATCATGCGCTTGCCACGGCGCGGGTGCTGGCTGCCGGGGGTATGGATATCCGCGCCTATATCGACCCGCGCGCTGATCTTGCCGCCGATGCGGCGTTTCCGGTCCATGCAGGCGGCATGGTCACAGGCACGCGCGGGCGGCACGGGCTGCGCGAGGTGAGCTTGCGCCTGAAGGGGCGCGAAACCCGGATCGCGGCAGACACGCTGGCCCTGTCTGGCGGCTGGAACCCGACCCTTCATCTGGCCTGCCACATGAATGGCCGCCCGGTCTGGGACGACGCCATCGCCGCGTTTGTGCCCCGCGCCGGCATGGTTCCGGGGATGGGCTTTGCTGGCGCTGCCCTGGGCGCGTTCTCGACCGCGCAGGCGCTTTGCGGCGGCGCGCAGGCTGCCGCTGCGGCGCTGGACGACCTGGGGCTGCGCGCACCGTCCACCAAGCTGCCGCAGGCCGCGGATGCGCCCTATGTCATCGCGCCGCTTTGGCAGGTGCGGGGCAAGGGCCGCGCATGGCTGGACTTCGCCAATGACGTGACCACGAAGGATGTGGCGCAGGCCGCGCAGGAAGGGTTCGCCTCGGTCGAGCATATGAAGCGCTACACCACGCAAGGCATGGCCCCCGATCAGGGCAAATCCTCGAATATGGGGGCGCTGGCCGTGCTGGCCGATGCCACGGGCAGCACGATCCCCGCGACAGGCACGACCACCTTCCGGCCGCCTTTCGTGCCGGTCTCGATTGCAGCCCTCGGGGCCGGGGGGCGGGGCAAGGGCTTTGCGCCCGAACGGCTGATCCCGTCGGAAGCGCAGACCTGCATGATGGGCGCGCCGATGATCGAGGCAGGGCTGTGGTATCGCCCGTCCCATTTCCCGCAGCCCGGCGACAGGGACTGGCGCGATGCCTGCAACCGCGAAGTTGCGCGCGTGCGCCATGTTCTTGGCGTCTGTGATGTCTCCACCCTGGGGAAAATCGATGTGCAGGGGCCGGATGCGGCGCGGTTTCTGGACTTCGTCTACACAAATACGATGTCGAGCCTGAAACCGGGTCGCGTGCGCTATGGCCTGATGCTGCGCGAGGATGGGCATGTCATGGATGACGGGACCTGCGCCCGGCTGGGCGATCAGCAGTTCCGCATCACCACAACCACCGCCGCCGCAGGCGAGGTGATGCGCCATCTGGATTTCGTGCAACAGGCGTTTTGTGCAGGGTGGCAGGTCCGGCTGATCTCGGTCACCGAAGCTTGGGCGCAATTCGCCCTTGCCGGGCCGCTGGCGGATGCGGCGCTGGCGCATCTCCTGGGCGATGTGCCCGAACTGCCCTTCATGGGCTGCGCGCCGGTCACTCTGGGCGGGGTCGCGGGATGGATATTCCGAATCTCCTTCAGTGGCGAGCGCGGCTATGAACTCGTGGTCCCGGCGCGCTATGGGGCCGATCTGTTCCGCCATCTGGTTGCGCTGGCCGAGGGGTTGGGCGGTGGTGTCTATGGCATGGAAGCCCTGAATGTGCTGCGAATCGAAAAGGGTTTCGTGACACATGCCGAGATTGACGGGCGCGTGACGGCCTTCGATCTGGGGCTTGCAGGGATGATGTCGGCCAAGAAGGATTTCATCGGCCGGGCGGCGAGCCTGCGGCCCGGCCTGTCCGGACCCGACCGCCTGCAACTCGTGGGTCTGCGCCCGCTGGAGCCTGCGGCAGAGATCACGGCAGGCGCGCATCTCTACCCGTCCGATGCCCCGGCAAAGGCGGCGCAGGGGCAGGGGCATGTGACGTCTGTCTGCTATTCCCCGACACTGCAAAGCTGGCTGGGCCTGGCATTCCTGCGCGATGGCCGTGCGCGGCATGGAACAATCCTGCGGCTGGAGGACGGATTGCGCGGCATCCGTGCGCAGGTGAAGGTCTGCGACCCTGTCTTTTTCGACCCGGAGGGAGGGCGCATGCGTGATTGACCTCAAGGCGACTTCGGCCTTCATGGCCCTGCGTTTGCCGGTGACGCTGGACAGATGTGACATGCGCGCGCTTCCGCCCGCGCGCATCACGGCCCTTGCGCCCTATCCGGGGCAGATGGGCGCGCTGCGGGCGCATCTTGGCGGGTTTCCGGACCCCGGAGAGGTGGTCATCGCAGGCGATACCCGCCTTGTCTGGGCAGGCCGCGATCTGGCCTTTGCTTTCGGTCCGGGCCTGCCGGACGGGGCCGAGGCATATTGCGCCGTGACTGACCAGTCCGATGGTTGGGCCGGTCTGGCGCTACAGGGGCCAGGGGCCGAGGCGCATCTGGCCCGCCGTCTGCCTTTTGACCTGCGCAAATTGTCTGCGCCCGGTGCGGCGCGCAGCCTCTTGGGGCATGTCCCGGTGTTGATCTTGCGCCTGCAACCGCAGGCGTTCGAGATCTGGGTCTGGCGGTCCATGCTCAGATCGGCGCTGCACGAACTGGGCGCAGGACGGTGATCCGCTGACAGCACGAGGCGGGGCCAGGTATGGCATGGGCTGCGCGGAGATTTGCGCTGTTGCGAGATGATGTGTAGTGTCGGAGTGACATCATCCGAGGGTCCCCATGACACGTCTTCTGCACCGCTCCATCCACACGCCCCCACGCCGCGCGGTTGCCGCCTCTGGCATCCGCTTCACCGACAGCGATGGCCACAGCTATATCGATGCATCCGGCGGGGCGGCAGTGTCCTGTCTGGGCCATGCCCACCCGGCGGTTCTGGAGGCGTTGCATGCCCAACTGGACCGGCTGGCCTATGCGCATACCGGGTTCTTCACAACCGATGTGGCCGAAGAACTGGCAGAGACACTGATCAAGGACGCCCCGGAGGGCCTGAGCCATGTCTACCTTCTCTCGGGCGGGTCCGAAGCGGTCGAGGCCGCGCTGAAGATGGCGCGGCAGTATTTTACCGAGACCGGCCAACCCCAGCGCCGTCACATCATCGCGCGGCGGCAAAGCTATCATGGCAATACGCTTGGCGCGCTGGCCACGGGCGGCAATGAATGGCGCCGCGCGCAATTCAAGCCCTTGCTGATGCAGGCCCATCACATCGCCCCCTGCTTCGCCTATCGTGAACAATGGGCGGGCGAGAGTGATACCGATTACGCCGCGCGCGCTGCGGGCGAGTTGGAAGCGAAGATCCTCGAACTTGGCCCCGATACCGTGGCGGCCTTCGTGGCCGAGCCTGTCGTCGGGGCGACGGCGGGAGCCGTCCCGCCGGTGGCCGATTACTTTGCGCACATCCGCGCGATCTGTGACCGCTATGGCGTGCTGCTGATCCTTGACGAGGTGATGTGCGGCATGGGGCGGACAGGGACCCTTCATGCCTGCACGCAGGACGGCATCGCGCCTGATCTGCTGACCATCGCCAAGGGGCTGGGGGGCGGGTATCAGCCCATCGGGGCGACCTTGCTGAGCCAGCGGATTTACGACGCCTTCGCCAATGGGAGCGGCTTCTTTCAGCATGGCCATACCTATATGGGCCATCCGATGGCCGCGGCGGCCGGGCTGGCGGTGCAACAGGTGATCCGGCGCGACAATCTGCTGGCGAATGTCCAGAGCATGGGGGCGCATCTGAGCGCGGAATTGCAGGCAACCTTCGGGCAGAACCCGCATGTGGGCGATATCCGGGGGAGGGGCCTGTTTCAGGCGATAGAACTGGTCGAGGACCGCGACACCAAGACCCCCTTCGACCCGGCGCGCAAATTGCACGCGCGTATCAAGTCCGAAGCCATGGCGCGCGGGTTGATGGTCTATCCGATGGGCGGCACGATTGACGGGGTGCGCGGCGATCATGTCCTGCTAGCGCCGCCCTTCATCGTGACGCAGGCGGATGTGTCGGAAATCGTGGGCCGGCTGGACGGGGCTGTCCGGGCGGCACTGGCGGCATGACCCGGCCATTCACGCCGCTGTCCGACGCGGATTGGCCCGCCGAGATTGCCGATCTGCATGCGGGTTTTGCCGGGCAGTTGAATGTCTATCGGCTGATGGCGCATCACCCTGATCTGCTGCGCGCCTGGACCGGATTGCGCGCGCATATCGTGCAGCAGACCGCGCTTGGCCCGGTGCGCGCCGAGGTCGTGATCCTGCGGCTGGCCCACCGTCTGGACTGTGCGTATGAATGGAACCAGCATGTGCTGCGCGGGCTGAAACAGGGGCTGGCGCAGGACCGGATCGCAGGGTTGCGCGGTGACTGCGCGCAGATGGCGGCGCAAGATGCCATCTTGTGTCGCGCGGTCGATGCCCTGCTGGACCAGTCACGACTCTCTGTGTCGCAGATGCAGGCGCTGGAAGCGAGCGTCGGGCGTCACGGCGTGCTCGACCTGATGGCGACCGTCGGCATGTATCTGACGCTGGGGTTTCTGCTCAACAGTGTCTCGGCCCCGCTGGAGCCTGAGATTGCGGCAGAACTGGACAGGCGCGCGCCCGAGTTGCGATTTGACGCCTTGCAATAACGCCGTGCGTTCCCGGGGTGGGTGCGATGCTGGATGCAGCGCAGATGCGATACCACACCCCCCCGATCCTGACCGGAATAGACGCCAATCGCTCCGGCTGCGCGCTGCCCTGCACGGGGACGATCCTGCACCGGGGATGCGTTCACGACATGCGCAAATGAGCCCATGCGCCCGAAAGCCGCTGCAATCCCGTGACGTCACTCTGGCGGGCCGGTCAGAACCGGTCGGCGCGCACGACCTCGCAATCCGTGACGCTGACAACCCCGATATACCGGTCCAGCACGCTGAAGACAGCCTCCAGCAACGCGTCCAGCCGGTTGGGATGGATGATGCAGACAATCGCCACCATGCCGCTTGCGCGGCTGACCTGGCCTTCACGGCTCCAGCGGCCGGACCGGCCCGACCCACCCAGCACCGGCAGGATGGTGAAACCCTTTACGCCCGCGCGTTCCAGCGCCTCGGTCAGGCGGCGTTCCATGATGGCCTCGATGGTGATCTCGACGCGCTTGGCCTTGTGTGTCTGCATGCGTTCAGCCCCCCGTAACTGTCTGCGCCACGGCAAGGTAGATGGGAATGCCCAGTGTCAGATTGAAGGGGAAGGTGATCCCCAGCGCAAGCGTCAGGTAGACCGCCGGGTTGGCCTCGGGCAGGGCCACGCGCATCGCGGCAGGCACGGCGATATAGGAGGCCGAGGCCGACAGCGTCATCATCAGCATTACGCCCCCGGTTGAAAGACCCAGCAGCATGCCGGTTCCCAGCCCGAAGACCGCGCCTGTCAGCGGCATGAGGATGCCGAAGGCAAACAGCCCCGGCCGCAGCAAACCACGGGTTTCGCGCAAACCCCGCCCCGCCACCAGACCCATATCCAGCAGGAACAGACACAGGACACCCTGAAACGGGGCCACGATGAAGGCCTCGATCCGGGTCATTCCGTCCTGCCCGGTAAGTGCGCCAATAGCGAAGGACCCGACCAGCAGCACGATTGACCCGTTGAGCAGGATTTCCCGCAGGAGCCCCGGTTCCATGCCGCCACCGTGCCCATTCGCGCCCCCGGCCCGCGCAACGAGCCAGAGCGCGGACAGGATCGCAGGCGCTTCCATCGCGGCAGCGACGGCGACCATGTAACCCTCGGCTACCAGCCCCGCCGATGTCAGCACGGAACTTGCGGCAACGAAAGTCACGATGGAGATCGAACCGTAATGCGCGGCCACCGCGGCGGCATCGACAACGGACAGTCCTGTCAGCACCCGCAACATGCCGAAGGCGAGGAAAGGCAGCAGGAACGACAGGATCAGCCCCGCCGCAAGCGACAGGATCAGTGTCAGGTCAACCCCGTAATCGGCAACGCTGACCCCGCCCTTGAAGCCGATGGCAAACAGCAGATACAGCGACATGCCCTT
>SLQN01000265.1 GCA_007131465.1 Paracoccaceae bacterium | reverse complement strand
ATGATCCGCGAGCGCAAGCCCGATCTGGTGCTGCTGGACGTGATGCTGCCCGAGGTTTCAGGCTATGAGATCTGCCAGTCGGTGCGCGCCGATCCGGCCTGCGCCGATGTGCGCATCCTGATGATGACCGCGCGCGGATCCGCGATGGAGCGGCGCAAGGGCATGGCGATGGGGGCGGACGGGTTCATCTCCAAGCCCTTCGAGTTGAAGGAGTTGCGCGAACAGGTGCGCAAGATCCTGTCGGCAGAGCGGGGCAGCCTGCCACAGGAGGGCATCGCCGATGCTTGACCGCCTCAGCCTGCGCCTGCGCATCCTGCTGTTCTTTGCCCTGCTGGCCGTGGGGGCAGTGGCGGCAATCGGGGCCGGGGGCTGGCTCGTGGTGGCACGCACGGACATTCCGGGGCTGGCCGGGCCGATCCTGCAGGCGGCAATCCTTGGCGGGTTCCTGACGGTCTTTCTGGTGACCGGCATCTGGTATCTGTTCGACACCCATGTCGCCCGCGCCATCGATGCGCTGGCCAGCGCCATCCGCACCCGCGCGCTGGCCGATGTGAACGAAGATATCGGCCCCGAGCGTGAGCGCGCGAAATATCTGGGCGATCTGGCCCCGGCAGCGGGCGCGATTACCCGGTCGCTGGCCGCGACACGCTCGGCGCTGGCGGAATCGGTCGCGCGCGAGACGGCGCGCCTGTCGGCAGAGAAGGCGCGGCTGGAGAAGCTGCTCTCGGACGTGCCGGTGGCGGTGCTGCTATGCACCGCCGACTACCAGCTTGTGTTCTACAACGGGCAGGCGGTGACCATTCTGGAGGCAGGCGGCGCACCGGGGCTGGACCGCAACCTTCTGGACTATCTGCGCGAAGGCCCCGTCACCCATGCCTATGACCGGCTGAGCAAGCTGGGCGACCCGGATGCCGCGACCGACCTGATCTGCGCCACTACCGGCACGGGTCGGTTGCTGGCGGGCAGGATGCGTGTGCTGCGCCGCACCGACAATGCCCGTCGCCCCGGCTTCGTGCTGACGCTGCGCGATGTGACCACCGATCTGGCCACCCATGCCGCGCGTGAGGCGCTGCTGGCCGAGGTCTTCGACCGCGTGCGCCGCCCTGCCGCCAATCTGCAGACCGTGATCGGCGTGCTGTCGGAAGATGCGAACATGGCGCAATCTGCCGACCTGACCGCCGCGATGCTGGCCGAAGTGCAAAGCCTGTCCGCAGCGATCACCGATCTGGGCAAACGCTATGATGAAGGGCGCAGCGACTGGCGGCCCATGGGCCAGATCCGCTCGCGCGACCTGATGGACGGGGTCAGCGCGCAGTTCGATGCGCTGGGGCTGGTGCTGGAGACTGAAGGGCCGGAACTGATTCTGACCTGCGACGGGTTTGAACTGGCGCTGTTCTTCCGCTGGCTGGGGGAACGATTGTCCGCAAACGGCCTTGCCCGGGCCTTCCGTCTTGTGCTGGCCGAAGAAGACGGCCCCGGCGCTGTCTTTGACCTTCTGTGGCAAGGCACGGCGCTGCCAGTGGGCGATTTCGACACCTGGTTGAACGACCCGCTGGATCCCGATTTGCCCGACCTGACCCCGCGCGCCGTCCTCAATGCCCATGCGACCGAGGCCTGGACCGAAGCGCATGCGGATGGCTGGGCCGGTGTGCGCCTGCCTATTCCCAATGCCCGCCGCGCCACCTTCCGCCCCGCCCCGATCGAGCGCGAGGTGGTCTATGATTTCGAGCTTTTGTCGAAGGAACGCAATGCTGTCGTGCTGGAAAGCCGACTGGAAGACCTGACCTATGTGGTGTTCGACACCGAAACCACGGGGCTGACCCCTTCGAATGACGAGATTGTCCAGATCGCCGGGGTGCGGCTGGTCAATGGGCGCCGGGTCCGGCGCGAAGTGTTCGACACGCTGGTCGATCCCAAACGCCCGATCCCGCAAAGCTCGACCGATGTGCACGGCATCACCGGCGACATGGTCAAGGGCGCGCCCGACATGGCCGAGGCCGGACGGCGGTTCCACGAGTTTGCGCGCGGGGCAGTGCTGGTGGCGCATAATGCGCCGTTCGACATGGAATTCCTGCGCCGCCACGAAGCGGCCATCGGTGTCAGTTTCGACAATCCGGTGCTGGATACGGTGCTGCTGTCGGCGGTGGTCTATGGCCAGTTGGAACAGCATTCGCTGGATGCACTGACCGCGCGGCTGGGCATCACCATCCCCGAAGAGGCCCGCCATACCGCGCTGGGTGATACGGTTGCCACGGCGGATGCGTTCCTGAAACTGATCCCGATGCTGAAGGCGCGCGGGTTGGTCACCTTCGGCGATGTGCTGGGCGAGGTGCGCCGCCATGGACGGCTGCTGAAGGATCTCAACACATCCGGGTCCGCAGGGCAGAGTTAACTGAAGATTAAGGACTTTCCGGCAGAGTGGTTCCGTAAACTCAGAAAGAGTGAGGGGAATCGCATGATGCAGGCGGTCTTGTTGGGTGCGACCATCGTTTCCACGGCGGCGCTGGTCGTTCTTGGCTGCCTGTCCATTCTGGCCGGGCTGACGCGCCGGCGCCCGCAGCGGTCCGACAGCCTTGTTCAAAGCCAGCAGGATGCGGTGTTCATCTTTCGCGATCACCGGCTGATCGATTGTTCCGACCGGGCGCAGGATTTGCTCGCGACACTGGCGCAACCGGAAGACACGCCTGCGCAGCAGGACCCGCTGGCGCTGCTACTGGATTATTTGTCTGCACATTTTCCGGATCTCGAGGGGGTCTTGGCCCGTATCGACCCGGCAGGCCAGTGCACGCTGCACCCCTCGGCCGGGCAGGACCTGCGGCTGGATGTCCGGGTGCAGGACAATCTCTTGCGGCTGCGGCTTTGCGATGGCTCGGACGAAGGCGCGCTGGTGGCCATCGACCGGCTGAGCCATGAAGCCGCACAGCGCGAACTGTCAATCCTGCGCCATGTCCAGCGCAACCTGCCATGCCTTGTGTGGCAATGCGACGGCGCGGGTCAGGTGGTCTGGGCGAATGCGGCCTATATCCAGGCTCTACAGGACGTTCAGGGCGAAGCGCCGGCGCTGAGCTGGCCCCTGCCGGCGCTGTTCCCGCACCCCGAGGGCGCACAATCCCCGGCGCGGCTGTCGCTGGAGCGTGGCGAACAGACCAACTGGTATGCACATTCCGAAGTCGCAAGCGACGCAATGGTGACCCATTATGCCATGCCGATTGACGCCGCCGTGCAATCCGAGGCCGCGCGCCGCGAAGTTGTGCAGACCCTGACCCGGACCTTTGCCAGCCTGCCCATCGGCCTGGCGCTGTTCGATGCCGAACGCCGCCTCCAGGTGTTCAATCCCGCACTGGTCGATCTGACCGGCTTGCAGCCCCTGTTCCTTGCCGCCCGCCCCAGTTTCGAGCAGGTGCTCTATTCCCTGCGCGAAGCCCGGATGCTGCCGGAACCCAAGGATTTCAATGCCTGGCGACGCGATATCCTTGACCTGGAAAAGGCCGCGCAGGACGGCGATTATTGCGAAGAATGGACACTTGGTGGCGGCAAGACCTATCTTGTCACGGGCCGTCCGCAACCCAGCGGCGCAATAGCGCTCTTCATGCAGGATATTACCACCGAGGCAACCCTGACCCGAAGCTTCCGTGCCGAGATCGAGATCGCGCATGGCGTGCTCGACCAGTTGGCCCCGGCGGTGATCGTCTTCGGTTTGGACGGTCAGACCTTGCTGGCAAATGCCGCCTATGCGCGGCTCTGGGACGCCGATCCTTGCACCAACCTGTCTGACCGCGGCCTGCCTGACGCATTGGCACTCTGGTCGAAAGCGTGCGGGCCGACAAGTTTCTGGGCGCGACTGGCCGAATTCGTGTCGGTCCGCACCGAGACCAAGGTCATTTCCGGCACGGCGCAGCACGCCTCCGGTGCAGCGCTGCGGCTGACGGCGAGGCGGCTTGCAGGCGGCAACACGCTGCTGGTGTTCGAGGCGCAGGACCAGTCCGTGCGCCGCGCCGGTCTCGCGCTTGATGGGCATGCCGAGGCTCTCCTGCGCCCCGATATCACCGCGCGCTCCACGGACTGGCCCAAAAGGATGCCCCACGACCTGACCCCCGCGACGCCCGCTATCCCCGTGCGCCCCGCCCCCCCGCCTGTCAGTTTGGGGCCTGTCAGTTTGGGGCCTTCCGGTGTTGCGCCTGCCAGTGCCGGGCCTGATTTCGCTGGAACTGCTGGCGAAGACCCACCCCGCAAGCCCCGCACGGCGCGCCATGCCGGCAACCGTCTTCGCGTCTGATATAGAGAGAGGGGCCGTGGCGACGGGCTTTCGGCGCTATCGTGGCAAAAGGCATGAATCACTCAGGTTTGAAGGAGCCACTTTGGCCTGCAATCGGCATGGTGGCCCGGCGTGGGCCAGGGCAACACTTCCGCCTGCACTATCCTTCGGCAGCCGATGGCGCACCTGCCGAAGAAGGGCCTGCCGAAGAGCGGCCTGCCGAAGAGGGGCCTGCTGGGGAGGGGTCTGCGAGGCGCGGTCTGCCGAAGTTGGGTCCACCAACATGGAAAACCGAGCGGCCCGAGCCTGTGACTCTTCGGGGGAGTCCCTTTCGCGTGAAAATCGGGATCATTGCCGCCAAAAGGCGGAGGGACTGATGGCGGTTGAAATCACAAGGAAGGACGTGTCGGCGGGCGATCTTCGTGCGGCGGCGGCGCGAATGAAGGATGGGAAGGCTGCGCGACGGATGCTGGCGATCGCCCTCGTGCTGGAAGGTTCAGATCGTAAGACAGCGGCGGAAACCTGTGGCATGGATCGGCAAACGTTGCCGGTAAGGAGGATCAGAAAACTGTCCAGTGGACAGATTTCCCGACGAACGGGTCCATCGCTACAACGCTGTGGGGATCACAGGTTTGTCGAAACGCTATTCGGCGGGTGCGACACCCCTGCTGAGCCCTGAGCAGAAGGCGGAACTGGCGCAGATGGTGCGTAAGGGGCCTCATCCCGCGGTCGATGGGGCGGTATGCTGGCGTCGTAGTGATCTCAAGCAAAGGATCGAACACCGCTTTGGCGTGGTCATGGATGACCAGACGGTTGGCAAGCAGCTTGCGGCGCTCGGGTTTCGCCGTCTTTCGGTGCGTCCCCAGCACCCGAGATCCGACCCGGAAACACAAGAGGCATTCGAAAGAACTTCGCCGCCACGGTAAAGGCCGCACTGCCTGAAGCGGCGCAAGGCAAGCCATTGGACGTCTGGTTTCAGGAGTGAGCCGGGGCAGAAAAGGGTCCGGGGGACCGTTTTCCCGGCGAACGCGAGGGTTGGTCAGCAAGGCACGCTCACCCGCACCTGGGCCGAACGCGCCACCCGCCCCCGCGCCGCCCGCGACACCAGTTACAAATCAACCTACATCTTCCGAGCTGACGGCCCGGGCCGTGGGGCGACCGCTGCGCTTGTCATGCCCGCTGCCAGGACCGAGGCCATGAACGCCCATCTGACTGAGATCGCGAAGAGCGTCGCAGCAGGCGCTCACGCTACCGGGCCTGCCAGTGTCGTGTCTGCCAGTGTCATGTGTGTGCTGGGGATGGGGCTGGCTGCGGCGGATTTGCGACTGTCAATCCCCGCACCTCCGTATGACACGCCATGCCGAAGCCCGGTACCGCGTCTGACAGGCGAAGGAAAGGCGGATATTCAAGACTTTGGTCAGGCGTGTCTTTGCAGGCCATGGGAAAGACGGCGCGCCACATGAGGGCAGGGACGGACACGCCTTGCCGCGAACGCGCGCTTATCGCTCTATACTTCGGCGCGACAAGGCGCTAGAGATGACGTGATGCACCGGCCGATGCCGGTCTGGCCGTTGTTGCCTCTAGCCGATGGATACCCCCCCGATCATGATTCCTGCCCTGTCCGAAGCCCTCGCCGAACGCGGGTTTGATACGCTGACCCCCGTGCAACTGGCCGTCACTGCCGAAGGTCTGGACACGGCCGACCTGCTGGTTTCTGCGCAGACGGGGTCGGGCAAGACAGTTGGCTTCGGCATGGCCATCGCCCCCACGCTGATGGGCGCGGCCGAGCGGTTCGGCCCGCCCGCCGCACCGCTGGCGCTGGTCATCGCGCCGACGCGCGAACTGGCGTTTCAGGTCATGCGCGAACTGACATGGCTTTATGCGCGCACCGGCGCGGTCGTGACCCCATGCGTGGGCGGCATGGACAGCCGGCAGGAACGCCGCGCGCTGGAGCGCGGGGTGCATATCGTTGTCGGCACGCCGGGCCGCCTGCGCGACCATATCGAGCGGTCTGCGCTGGATTTGGGCGATCTGCGCGCTGTTGTGCTGGATGAGGCCGACGAGATGCTGGATCTGGGCTTTCGCGAGGATCTGGAATTCATCCTGTCGCAGGCCCCGGAATCGCGCCGCACGCTTCTGTTCTCGGCCACGGTGTCCCCCATGATCGCGCGGCTGGCCGAACAGTT
>SLQN01000331.1 GCA_007131465.1 Paracoccaceae bacterium | reverse complement strand
TTGGGCTGACAACCGTGAGGCTGATGCTGCGGCGCGGCCTTAGGGGCGCGCTGATCCTCGGGCGCAAGGAGGCCGAAGGGTCCGCAGCGGCCGAGGCCCTGTCCAGCCCCGACCAGCGCGTGGTCTATCACCGGGCCAACCTTGCCGATCTGGGCGATTGCCAGTCAATCCATGATCGCGCGATTGCCGAATTCGGAAGCTACGATATTCTCGTCAACTCTGCCGGGATCACCGACCGGGGCGGGATTCTGGATGGCGATGCGGCGCTTTGGGACCGCACCTTCGCAATCAATGCGCGCGCACCTTTCTTCCTGATGCAGAACGCGGCCAATCATTGGCGCGAGGCGCGCAAGCCGGGCGCGATTGTCAACGTCGCCACCATCACCGCCCATGGCGGCGTCCCGATGCTGACGGTCTATGCCGCGTCAAAGGCGGCGCTGGTCGCTGTGACCAAGAATGCGGCGTTTTCCCTGATGCGGGACGGGATCCGGGTAAATGCACTTGCCATCGGCTGGATGGATACGCCCGCCGAAGACATCACCCAGAAGACCTATCATGATATGCCCGATGGCTGGCAGGCCGAGGTCGGGGCGCAACTGCCCGCTGGCCGTCTGCTTGACATGAACGAGGTTGCGCGCTGGATCGCGCATCTGGCCAGCGACGAATCCGGCATATTGACCGGGGCAATCCTCGACTTCGATCAGGGTGTGATCGGTTGCTATGAGGCGACACCCCTGCCGGCGAAACCGGACTGAAAAGGACCATCGAGGTTCCAGACTGGACAGAACAGCATGCGACGGTCCCGGGGGAAGGGCCTACACTGAGCGGACACATACCAGATTGGAACTGGTCAAGGGCCAGCTCTGTCGGACCTCAGAGACCATTGACTTCAAGGGAGGACTATCATGACCAAAAGACCAAATTTGCTGGCGTCCAGTAGCGCCGCCGCGGCGATAACGTTTTGCGCAATCACCGCGACGCCCGCCCTCGCAGACGGGGAGCATGTCTTCTTCATGCTGCCGAACTCTACCACGATCCGGTTCGAGCGCAGCGACGCGCCACTTTTCGTCGCCGCAATGGAAGAGCGGATGCCAGATGTTCGCGTGACGGTGCAGAACGGCGAGGGCGACCCGGTGCGTCAGCAACGCCTTGTCGAGGACGCCGTCGCGCAAGGCGCAGCCCTGATTGTCTTTACGTCGTCTGACGCAAACCTGGCTGCCGGAGCGCTGCGCGCCGCAGAAGAGGCCGCAGTCCCTGTCCTGCTGTATGAACATGACGCCATCGGCGGACGGGCCGAAGCGCATGTGCTGTTCGATGCGCTCGCTGTGGGGCAGGCGCAGGGCCAGCGTGCCGCCGAACTGATCGAGGCGATGCCCGAAGGCACGGTCCGCATCGCTCGCGTCAAGGGCAATCAGGGCGAATTCGGGACAACCCAGTATGAAATTGGCCAGAACGAATATCTGCAACCGCTGATCGATGCGGGGCGGGTCGAAGTGGTCTGCGAAGATTTTACCCCCAACTGGGACCCGGTGCAGGCACAATCTTTTGCCGAGGATTGCCTGACGCGCACCAACGGTAATGTCCATATGTTCCTTGGCATGAATGATGGCACGACCGGCGGGTCGGTCGCGGCCCTGATCAGTCAGGGGTACTCCCCCGGTGAAATCGTCGTGACCGGTGGCCAGGACGCCACGATCGAGGCGTTGCAGTTCATCGCGCAGGGCTGGCAGGACAACACAGTGTTCAAGGACCTGCGGGTGATGGCCGCAGCGGCTGCGGACATCTCTGCGGCAATACTGACCGGCGCGGACATGCCAGAGGCGTGGCTGAACGGCGAAGTCGACAATGAACACATGAAGGTGCCTGCCGCCTTCCTTCCGGTGAACAATGTCACGCTCGACAATATCGCGGATGTGGTTGAGGCGGGCATCTATACTTGGGAGGAAGTCTGCCAGGGGGCCGAAGCAACAGCCCTGTGTCAAGGCAACCTTTGATTTCTGTGGCTTCTCTTCCAGCCGCTGGCGGCAGTTCGCCGTCAGCGGGTTTGCGACCAAGGAAAAGGCGGATATGACAGAGCCCATCCTCTCCCTGCGCGGCGTGTCCAAGAGTTTCGGCAGCATCAAGGCGCTTAGCAATGTGTCGCTGGATCTTGAACCGGGCAAGGTCGTGGCCCTTGTCGGCGATAATGGTGCTGGTAAATCGACATTGGTCAAGGTCATGTCCGGCGTGCACCGCCCCGACAGCGGCCAATACATCTTCGAGGGCCGCGAGGTGCATGTCTCCGATCCCGCCGAAGTGGCCGAGATGGGCGTGCAGACGGTCTACCAGGATCTTGCCTTATGCGACAATCTCGATGCCGTGCAGAACCTCTTTCTGGGCCGGGAACTGACCGGGCCATGGTATACCGGATACCGCCTGACACGCGCTGCGGCGGAAAAGCGCGCCAAGGAGGTGCTGCGCCGCCTCAGGCTCGACTCCATCTCGTTGACCCGCAACGTGGGTGCGATGTCAGGCGGACAGCGGCAGAATATCGCCATCGCACGCTCGATCCTGTGGGAACCAAAGGTTGTGCTTCTGGATGAGCCGACAGCGGCGCTCAGCCATTCGGCTGCCGAACAGGTCGGTGATCTGGTGCGTGAACTCGCCTCTCACGGACTGGCCGTGCTGGTCATCAGCCACGACATTCATCACTTTGTTCTGGACAACACCGACCGGATCGAGGTGCTCAGACTGGGACGAAACGCGGCCAGTTTCAACTCCGGCGACGTGACAGGCGAACAGGTTGTCAATGCCATGGTGGGCGGCAATGAAGCCGTCAACATGGCCGGCTAGGGCGAAGATCAAGATGACAGATGCACTCCATTCCCCCACACCCGTCGCGACGCCAAGACGCACCCTGACCGAGCGGCTTGGCAATGAGCTGAGTTTCGTTCCCGTGGCAATCGGCCTCATCGCGTTGTTTGTCTTCTTCGCCAGCCAGTCGGACGTCTTCCTGAGCAGCCGGAACCTCAGCAATCTTCTGGTGCAATCGACCGTGACGGGGATCATCGCGCTGGGGCTGGTGTTCGTGCTGCTCACAGGCGAAATCGACCTGTCGGTGGCCGCAACCTCGGGCGTCGCCTCGGTCTTCATGGCCAAGATCGTCATGGATTTCGGCATGCCGGTCCCGCTGGCCATCTTCGCGGCTGTAGCACTTGGCGGGGCTATCGGCGCAGCCTCGGGACGCTGGATCACGCTAATCGGCGTGCCCTCTTTCGTGGTGACGCTTGGTGTCGGGATGGTGCTGAACGGGGTCCAGTTGCTGCTCTTGCCGCGCACCGGGCGCTACAACCTGATGAATTCCGGCGTAGATAAGCTGGCCGCAACCCATGTCACCGGCGCGCTGGCCTGGGGGCTCATACTCGGTGCAATCCTGGTATTCGCCCTTGTGCTCGGCTCGACATGGCGGTCTCGACAGCGGGCAGGGCTCGACGCGTCCTTTCAGACCGGGGTGCTTCTGCCTTTGGCGGTTGTGGCGCTGTTTCTGATCGGGATGCTGATGTTTCTCGAAAACCAGCGCGGCCTGCCGATGCCGGTCATCCTGTTTCTCGCGCTGCTGGGTGTCATGTCCTACATCACCTCTGAGACGCGCTTCGGCACCTACCTTTACGCCATCGGCAACAACGCAGAGGCCGCACGACGGGCCGGTATCAAGGTGGACAGAATCAAGATCATCGCCTTCGCCATCGCAGGCAGCCTAGCAGCCTTTGGCGGGATACTCTCCGCTTCTCGTTCACTGGGTGTATCAGTCTCATCTGGCGGCGGCGTCGGGGGAGGTGCGCTGCTTCTTGAAAGCATCGCGGCCGCAGTGATCGGTGGCGTCAGCCTGTTTGGCGGACGCGGCATGGTGGTTGGGGCGCTTTTCGGCGCACTCATCATTGCCACAGTGTCGAATGGGCTCAATCTGATGGGGGTCGCGAATGAGGCACGGCTGATCGTGACCGGGCTGTTACTTGTCATTGCAGTGTCCATCGATCGGGGAATCGAAAGATTGGCGCGCCCCGGGAGTTGACGAGATATCTCGCATTATTCGTGTTGCGGCTTGTCCGATTCAGGATCTCTGTGATGGCCGATCTGGAATTCCCTGTTTGCATCCCCGATCAAAATCAATCGCCGGCACTCGCGCGCGCCTGGCGTTCGCGCGCGCATATTCACGAAGCTCAAGGCCTGCGGACAGGCCGCCGCCGCGCGGACAGGTGATGATCATTATCGGGCCGCCAGCCAGGTCCGCGACAAGGCGCGGTTCAATACAACTCCTCCGTCCGGCCTGAAAGCGCAAACCTGAATGCAGTCTTTTGCGAGGTTGATCGCCATAATTCCGATCTTTGATGTCATGGATGTGCCGTCAACTGAATGACTATGGAACCGTTATGGTAGGGCCACGCCGCCGCGCTTACGAGCAGCCTGAAGTATCACACCCCGGAGGAGTTCGCAGCCGCAAGGCCCTTCGACAAAACGCAATAGGCGCAGCCGCTTGAGCTACTTGATGGCTCCACGCCTGCACCCATTACTCACGCCGCCGAATGTAGGCATACAAAAGAAGAACAAACTCGACTTACGAGTGGCCCTGACAATAAGGGCAGGTCAGATGGAAGCTGTGTGCCAGGGAACCGCGCCCCACCATTCTGCCGTGCCCGTGTCTGGCCAAGAATCGCGACCAGCTTCCTGCTTCAAGCGGGTTCATCCGGCTTGGCTGGAATGACGATGTGATCGAACAGCCGGTTTTCCAGTGAACTCTGGCAAATGAACGCCCGGCTTTGTTGCCGGGCGCCTCAATGGACCTTCAACGCCACTCTAAATCCGATTTAGAGACATCAAAGCCGACGATTCATGTGATGCCAGAACCCGGCGGGCAGCGACATAACTTCTCTGGCCCTTGCGAGATGCAAGCTCAGGGAACAGCGCCAGCAATTCGTCGCGCTGCTCTTCATCCAGACCCTTCAGCGTGATATCGGCAGGCTGGAAGCTTTCGCTCCAGGCACCTTCCGAGTCGATGATCTGGTGTGTGTCAAACATGATGTGCACATAGGTCACCGGGCGCGGATCGAAGCTGATGCCGGGCTGGCCGACCAGATCGCTTGCCGCGATCAGGACGTCGCGTTCCCCGAACATCAGTTCCGCATGGACCCCGCTGACCAGCATCCGGTGGCCCGGAGAGACCCGCAGGTCACGCCGGGGCAGATTGCTGCCAAGCGCCCCGGCGCGGATCATGACCGAGACAAAGTCCGGGTTGCGCGCCAGTTCAGTGGCATCCATAACACGGCTGCCTGACCAGAGCACTTCCTGGAACCCGTCGTCGCGCGTCAAAACCTTGTCACCGATGCGGATTTCTTCGACCGGTTTCAGGCCTTCGGATGTAGTCACCAATGTCCCGGCGGCCAGACAGGGCACTGTGATATGCACTGTCGTCTTGTCGAAACCACCCCGACCATCGGTCACAACATATTCAAAGCTGTCTTCTCCGAAGTATCCGTCATCAGGCGTATAGGTGAAGGTCCCGTCGGGTTGCATCACCAGCGTGCCATTCTTGGTGTCGGTATTGATCAGCACCGTCAACGGGTCGCCATCCGGGTCGCTGTCGTTATTCAGAACATTGCCGGTGAATTCGGTGTTGAATTCGGTCTCGAATTCGTCCTTGACAGCAATCGGCGGGTTGTTCTTCGGCGGGCACTTTTCCACGAACAGGTTGACTGTCGCTGTATCCTGACCACCATTCCCATCGCTGATGGTGTAGGTGAAGCTGTCCTGCCCCGAGAACCCGTCATTCGGCGTGTAGGTGAACGTTCCGTCAGGTTTCATCACCACAGTGCCGTGCGATGGCTCCGTGTTGTCAATAACAGTCAGGTCATCGCCATCCGGGTCAGAGTCATTGTCCAGTACCGACCCTTCGATGTCTTCGCCGAATTCGCCGCTGAAGAAATCGTTCTCGGCATCGGGCGGGTTGTTGGGCGCATCGCCGACAACCAGCGTGACCGTCGCCGTGTCCTGCCCGCCATTGCCATCGGTGATGGTGTAGGTGAAGCTGTCCTCGCCCGTGAAGCCCTGGGCCGGGACATAGATAAACTGACCGGCCTCGTTGATAACGACAGTGCCATTGGACGGTTGCGTATTCCCGATGACTGTCAGGGTGTCGCCATCGGGATCAGAGTCGTTGCCAAGCACGGACCCTTCGATTGCCTTGTTGAAATCCCCGGTGAAGTCATCGTCCACGGCCACGGGCGGCAGGTTCGGGTCGACAACGGGCGCGTCCTTGATGGTGATCTTGACCGTCGCCGTGTCCTGCCCGCCATTGCCGTCGGTGATGGTGTAGGTGAAGCTGTCCTGCCCGCTGAACCCCGGGTTGGGGATGTAGATGAACTGGCCGTCGGCGCCTATCGCCACCGTCCCGTTCGCGGGATCGGTGTTGGAGATGACCGACAGCGGGTCAT
>SLQN01000557.1 GCA_007131465.1 Paracoccaceae bacterium | reverse complement strand
TCGGGCAGCTATTACGGGCAGACCGTCCAGATCTGGTCGGCGCTGTTCGCAGCGGCGATACTCGCGGCGAGCATGGTGGCCTTTATCGGCCTGATCCAGCGCATCACGCTGCGGCGGATGGGGATGGCGGCATGATGATCACGCGCCACAGTGGCGGGCTGCAATGGCTGGGCATGGCGCTTGGCCTTCTGGTTGCCGCAGCCTTTGGTGTCGCAGGGGCCGAGGGCCAACCGGGGGTATTGCCGCTGCTCGCGTTGCTGGGGGCAACACTTGTCTGGTTGGCGCTGCCTTCAACGCGTGGCGGGGTGTCAGCCGCGCTGCTGGTGCTGGTGACGGTTGCCGTGGCGTCTGCCGCGCTGGGGCTGATCGAGGGCGCGACCCGACACCCGAGTTTCTGGGCCACTGTCATCGCGATCTGGCTGGGGGCGTGGATGCTGGTCGCGATCTTTGCGGATCTGCCGCGCAAGGCTGGGCTGATGGGGCGTCTGCAATCCCTGCTTGCGCCCCTGACCTTCGGCGCGACCCTTCTGTGGCTGTGGGAAGTGGTCGTGCGCGCGCTGGATGTGCCGCGCGTGATCCTGCCTGCGCCCTCGGCGATCTGGGCGCGGATTCTGACATCGACCGATGTGCTCTGGGTCGATTTCGTGCAGACCTTCGTCAAGGGCGCCTTGTCGGGCTATGCCATCGGCGTGGGCGCGGCACTGGTCTTTGCGCTGCTGGTGGACCGCAGCGACTTTCTGCGCCGGGGGCTTTTGCCTGTCGGCAATTTTCTGGCCGCCCTGCCGATCATCGGCACGGCGCCGATCATGGTCATGTGGTTCGGCTTCGACTGGCCGTCCAAGGCTGCGGTCGTGGTCGCGATGGTGTTTTTTCCGATGCTGGTCAACACGGTGCAGGGTCTGGCCGCGACCGAGGCCATGCAGCGTGACCTGATGCGCACCTACAGCGCAAGCTGGGGGCAGGCGCTTTTGAAACTGCGCCTGCCGGCGGCAATGCCCTTCATCTTCAACGGGCTAAAAATTTCATCGACTCTGGCGCTGATCGGGGCGATTGTTGCTGAATTTTTCGGCTCGCCCACGCGCGGCATGGGCTTTCGCATCTCGACCGAGGTCGGACGATTGCAACTGGATATGGTCTGGGCAGAAATTGCCGTGGCAGCCCTTGCGGGGTCGCTGTTTTACGGCCTGATTGCGCTTGTGGAACGGGGGGTGACCTTCTGGCACCCGTCGCAACGCGGGCGTTAACATCCTGTGCCCCAGACAGGGGCCAGGCAACTTGGAGGTGAAGAATGAAAAAGGTACTTTGCGGGTCGGTTGCGGCCCTTGGTCTGGGCTTTGCGCCGGCCGTCTGGGCGATGGATGATGTGACATTGCAGCTCAAATGGGTCACCCAGGCGCAATTCGCAGGATATTATGTCGCCCTTGAAAACGGCTTCTATGAGGAAGAGGACCTGAATGTCACCATCCGCGCCGGTGGACCCGACATCGCGCCCCCGCAGGTGATTGCGGGCGGCGGGGCCGATGTGATCGTGGAATGGATGCCCGCAGCATTGGCCGCGCGCGAAAACGGCCTGCCGCTGGTGAATATTGCGCAGCCTTTCAAGTCCTCGGGCATGATGCTGACCTGCCTTGCCGAAACCGGCATCACAGGGCCAGAGGATTTTCCCGGCCGCACGCTGGGGGTGTGGTTCTTTGGCAATGAATACCCGTTCCTGAGCTGGATGAGCACGCTGGGCATTCCGACCGAGGGTGGCCCGGATGGCGTGGAAGTGCTGCGCCAGGGCTTCAATGTCGATCCGCTTTTGCAGCGCCAGGCCGACTGTATCTCGACCATGACCTATAACGAATACTGGCAGGTCATCGATGCGGGTATCTCAGAGGATGAACTGGTGACCTTCAAGTATGAAGATCAGGGTGTCGCCACGCTGGAGGATGGCCTCTACGTCCTCGAAAGCAATCTGGAAGACCCGGAATTCGTCGACAAGATGGCGCGTTTCGTGCGGGCCTCGATGCGCGGCTGGGAATGGGCGGCCGAGAATGTCGAAGAGGCTGCGATGATCGTGCTGGAATATGATGATACCGGCGCGCAGACCGAAGGGCACCAGATCCGCATGATGAGCGAGGTGGCCCTGCTGCTCGAAGGCTCTGACGGCACGCTCGACATGGACGACTTTGCCCGCACGGTGGCCACATTGCTTGGCGGTGGCTCTGACCCGGTGATCACGGCAGAACCTGTGGGCGCGACGAGTTCGGTCGTGACAGACGCGGCCTTCAACTGAGGCGCCAAAGGCCCCGGACCTGATCCGGGGTCGTTTGGGCCGAGGTGTGGCCCCGGATCATGTCCGGGGCCAGCTTATTCCAGCATCCGTCCGACCATTTCGCCCATATCCCGGCTCAGCCCGTCATGGCTGCGCAGGCGTTCCAGCGTGCCCCGGATCAGGGCCTGCCGGGCGTCATCATAGCGCCGCCACGTCTCGAACAGGGTCGACATCCGTGCCGCCGCCTGCGGATTGACGCCGTCCAGCCGGATCAGCCAGTCCGCGACCAGCCGATACCCGGCACCGTCCGCGGCATGGAACCCGGCAGGGTTCATGCCCAGCGCGCCAATGACGGCGCGGAACCTGTTGGGATTCTTCCAGTCGAAATCGGGATGCTGTGTCAGCGTGGCTGCAAGGTCAGCGGCCCGCGCGGGCGCGGCCTGCATCACCTGCGCTGCAAACCATTTGTCCAGCACCAGGCGGTCCTGCGCCCATTGGCGGTAGAACTGCGTTGTCTCCTGCTGCCCTGCACCGATGGCCAGCAGCGCATTCCAGGCCCCCAGTTGCTCGGTCATGTTGTCGGCTGATGCAAACAGCGCGGCCGCCTTCGCGCCCTTATCAACCCGTGCCAGTAATCCGATCGCCTGCACCCGCAAGGCGCGTCGCCCTGCATCGCGTGCATCCGGGCTGTAGGGGCCGGGGGTCTGCATCGCGGTCGCGATGCGGCCCAGTTCGGGGGCGAGTGCCTCTGCGATCAGCCGCAGCGCCTCTTGCCGTGCGGCATGGATGGCGTCCGGGTCCGGGATCTGTCCGTCGCCGTGCAGCGCTGCGGCCAGATCATCCTGCGAGGGCAGGGACAGAGCCAGCGCCCGGAAGGCCGGGTCCAGCGATTCGTCGCACAGCATCACGCGCAGAGCGTCCAGATATTGCGGGCCAGGACGCGCATCCTCGCGGATCATCGCCAGAAGGATGTCGCGGGCCAGGGCGCGGCCAGCTTCAAAACGGTTCAGGGGGTCTGTATCATGCGCCAGCAGGACAGCGCGGTCTTCGCGGCTGAGCGCGTGGTTCAGAACCACCGGCGCAGAGAATCCGCGCAAGAGCGATGCGATGGGTCTCGACGGCAGCCCCTCGAAGGTGAAGCTGTCCTCGGGGCCGGTCAGCTCCAGCACCTGTGTCGGCAGCATTTCCGCCCCGTCCGGCCCGATCAGCCCCATGGCCACCGGGATGACCAGTGGTTCCTTCAACGGCTGGCCGGGGGTAGGGCGCGTGCTCTGGCGCAGCGTTAGCGTATAGCGCCCGTCCGCCCAGTCCTCCGACACATCAACGCGCGGCGTGCCGGCCTGCCCATACCAGCGCTTGAATTGCGACAGATCACGCCCGGCGGCTTCTTCAAACACGGCGATCCAATCCTCGATTGTGCAAGCCTGTCCGTCATGGCGGCTGAAATACAGGTCCAGCGCGGCGCGATACAGGTCATCGCCCACCAGCAGATGCAGCATGCGGATCAGTTCCGCCCCTTTTTCATAGACAGTCGCCGTATAGAAGTTGTTGATCTCGACATAGCTTTCGGGCCGCACCGGATGGGCCAGCGGCCCGGCATCTTCGCGGAACTGGCGTGCGCGGAGCGTCAGCACATCCTCGATGCGCTTGACGGCAGGGCTGCGCATGTCGCCCATGAATTGCTGGTCGCGAAAGACCGTCAGCCCTTCCTTGAGTGATAGCTGGAACCAGTCGCGGCAGGTGATGCGGTTGCCGGTCCAGTTGTGGAAATACTCATGTGCGATGATCCGCTCGATACTGGCATAGTCGGCATCGGTCGCCGTCTCGGGCGAGGCGAGAACATAGCGAGAGTTGAAAATGTTCAACCCCTTGTTCTCCATCGCGCCCATATTGAAGTCATCGACCGCAACAATGTTGAAAATGTCCAAGTCATAGAATCGGCCATAGACCTGCTCATCCCAGAGCATCGACCGTTTCAGCGCGTCCATCGCATAGGCCGTGCGCGGCTCGTCTCCCGGACGGACCCAGATATTCAAGGCCACATCGCGCCCGTCCATCGTGCAAAACCTGTCCGACGACGCGCGCAGATCACCGGCTACCAGCGCGAACAGGTAGCTTGGCTTGGGATGGGGGTCGTGCCATTCCGCCCAGCCCGCGCCC
Source organism: Paracoccaceae bacterium (assembly GCA_007131465.1). Classification (GTDB taxonomy): domain Bacteria; phylum Pseudomonadota; class Alphaproteobacteria; order Rhodobacterales; family Rhodobacteraceae; genus Roseinatronobacter. Next base: position 2,060 of record SLQN01000557.1, on the reverse strand, counting down.
TGGGCGTGCAGATTGCCATTGGACAACAGCACCGGCAGGTCGGATTCAATGCGCACGCGGAACGGGGCCATCACATCGGGGCGGTCGGGGTAGAAGGTGATCTTGCGAAACCCCTCGGCTTCGCATTGAGTGCAAAACATGCCGCGCGACATGTAAAGCCCTTCCAGCGCGGTATTGCCTTCGGGTGCGATCTCGACTTCGGCCTGCCAGTCGAACGCGCCCTCGGGCAGGTCCTGCGCCGGGATCGTCAGGCCGGTCGCATCGGGCCGCGCGGCGCAGGGCTGGCCGTTGATGCTGGCTGTAACAAGCGTCAGCCCTTCGCCATCCAGCCGCAGGTCATGGCCGGGCAGGACAGCGGGGTTGGGGCGAAACCGGATCTGCGCCAGAACCCGTGTGGCGCGCGGCGACAGGCGAAAGGTCAGGCGCACCTCATCGATCAGAAAGGGCGGTGGCTGGTAATCGGCCAGATGGATGGGCTGCGGGGTCGTGTCGCGCATGTCTCACTCCTGCTGGGATGATCTTGCCGAACATGTAGTCCAGCCACCCTTGGCCGACAATCAGCAAACCACCGCGAAGACCTGCACCCATGTCGGCCCTGGCCCGCGTCCGAACCCGACCACGCGATACTCCGAGTTCAGGATGTTGCGCCGATGTCCGGTTGAACGCATCCACCCGGCCATGACTGCCGGCACGTCCCTTTGCCCACGCGCGATATTCTCGCCCATCGCGCAGATACCCGTCAGCCCGGCGCGCTGCCCCCGCTGGATCATGTCGCGCCCCTCGGGGGTGGTGTGGCTGAAATAGCCGCGCTGCGCCATGTCGCAGGCATGGGCCTGCGCCACCGCGTTCAGGTCTGGTGACAGCGTCAGCGCCGCGCGCCCGGATTTTGCGCGTTCGGCATTGACGGCACGCAGATGGATTTCCATCTCGGCCATCGGCGGCGCAGGGCAGGCCAGCGCAGGACCTGCCATCAGCCCAATCACAACCCCGAATACCAGACGAAACATGCCACTCTCCCTGTTGCGCCCGACCATGCCCCGGATGACAGGCGATGCGCCATGACAGTTGCGTGATCCGGGCTTGCCTGTGCAGCGCTCTGCCTGCGCTTGCACCTTCGGCGGCATGACGCTAAACGCCAGCAAAGTAGCCGCAGACCGGAGTGCCCATGTCCGAGATCGACCTTGAGACCGCGCGCAAGGTGGCCCATCTGGCCCGCATCGCGGTGCCCGACGCCAACCTGCCTGCGCTGGCGCAGGAACTCAGCCAGATCCTGACCTTCATGGAACAGCTCAACGAAGTCGATGTCACCGATGTCGCGCCGATGACCTCGGTCACGCCCATGCGGCTGAAGCGGCGCGCGGATGTGGTGACCGAGGGCGACATGCAGGACAGGATTCTGTCCAATGCCCCCGATGCGCGTGAAGGGTTTTTTGCCGTGCCGAAGGTTGTGGAATGAGTGATCTGAACAAACTGACCATCGCCGAAGCGCGCGACCGTCTGCGCGCGGGCGATGTGAGTGCAGTCGATCTGACGCAGGCCTGCCTGACGGCGATCGAAGGCGCGGGAAAGCTGAACGCGTTCGTGCATCACACGCCCGATCTGGCGCTGGAACGTGCCGCGGCCGCTGATACGCGGATCAAGGCGGGCGATGCGCCTGCGATGTGCGGCATCCCGGTGGGCATCAAGGATCTGTTCTGCACCGAAGGCGTGGCCTCGCAGGCGGCGTCAGGCATTCTGGACGGGTTCCGGCCGGAATACGAATCCACGGTCTCGGCGCTGTTACGCGATGCCGGCGCGGTGATGCTGGGCAAGCTGAACATGGACGAATTCGCCATGGGCTCCAGCAATGAAACCTCGGTCTATGGCAATGTGATCAATCCGTGGAAACCCGGCGCGCAGGACCTTACGCCCGGCGGCTCCTCGGGCGGGTCGGCGGCAGCTGTGGCCGCGGACCTGTGCCTTGCTGCCACGGGCACGGATACGGGCGGCTCGATCCGCCAGCCTGCGGCCTTTACCGGCACGGTCGGCATCAAGCCGACCTATGGGCGCTGCTCGCGCTG
>SLQN01000235.1 GCA_007131465.1 Paracoccaceae bacterium | reverse complement strand
TTGATCGCAATCGCATTTCCGCCGCGCTGTTCCTGCCCGGTCACCTGTCCCCGACGCGAGGTCAGATCACCAATAATCGACCCGGTATACTCCTCGGGGGAAACGACCTCGACCTTCATCATCGGTTCCAGCAGTTTCGCACCGGCCTTCTTCATGCCTTCGCGCATGCACATCCGCGCGGCAATCTCGAACGCCAGGACCGATGAGTCCACGTCGTGATACTTGCCGTCCAGAAGCGCCACCTTGAAGTCGATCACCGGGAAACCCGCCAGCGGACCGGAATCCATGACCGAGTTGATGCCCTTTTCGACGCCCGGCACATATTCCTTGGGAACCGTGCCGCCCACGATCTTCGATTCAAAGCTATAGCCTTCGCCCGGCTCTGTGGGCGCGATTTCCAGCTTCACCTCGGCAAACTGGCCCGAACCACCCGACTGCTTCTTGTGCGTGTAGGTATGTTCGATCTTGTGGCTGATCGTTTCGCGATACGCCACTTGCGGCGCGCCGATATTGGCTTCGACCTTGAATTCGCGCTTCAGGCGATCCACCAGAATCTCCAGATGCAGTTCGCCCATGCCCTTCATGATCGTCTGGCCCGACTCGATATCGGTTTCCACACGGAAGGACGGGTCTTCTGCCGCCAGACGCGCCAGACCCTGGCTCATCTTTTCCTGGTCGTTCTTGGTCTTGGGTTCGACCGCGATCTCGATAACCGGATCAGGGAATGTCATGGTTTCCAGAACGACCGGGCTTTGCGGGTTGCACAAAGTGTCGCCGGTGGTCGTTTCCTTCAGACCGGCCAGCGCGATGATATCGCCTGCTGCCGCCCAATCGATTTCCTCGCGTGCGTTCGAATGCATCATCATCATCCGGCCAACGCGCTCTTTCTTGCCCTTGGTCGAATTCAGCATCTGATCGCCCTTGGCAATGATGCCCGAATAAACGCGGGTAAAGGTCAGCGAGCCGACGAAGGGGTCATTCATGATCTTGAACGCCAGACCCGCAAACGGGTCATCATCCTTGGCCGAGCGCGGAATGTTGCGGGTTTCGGTCTCGTCTTTTGGGTCAAACCCCATATAGGCTGGCACATCCAGCGGGCTGGGCAGATAGTCGATCACGGCGTTCAGAAGCGGCTGAACACCTTTGTTCTTGAAGGCAGACCCGGTGCAGACCGGCACGAAATCCAGCGCCAGAGTGCCCTTGCGGATCAGGCGGCGCAGGGTTTCGGAGTCAGGTTCCTGACCTTCCAGATAGGCTTCCATGACGTCATCATCCTGATCGACGACAATCTCGATCATGGTGTTGCGCCATTCCTCGGCCATGTCCCTCAACTCGTCACGGATCGGCTGACGCGTCCAGCTTGCGCCCAGATCCTCGCCCATCCATGTCCATTCTTCCATCTCCAGCAGGTCGATGATGCCTTCGAGCTTGTCTTCAGCCCCGATCGGCAACTGGACAGCCAGCGGCGTCGCACCTGTGCGGTCCTTGATCATCTTCACGCAGTTGAAGAAATCAGCACCGATCTTGTCCATCTTGTTGACGAACACGATCCGCGGAACCTTGTAGCGGTCGGCCTGCCGCCAGACGGTTTCGGTCTGCGGCTCCACCCCGGCGTTCCCGTCCAGAAGACAGATCGCACCATCCAGAACGGCCAGCGAACGCTCCACCTCGATGGTGAAATCGACGTGGCCAGGCGTGTCGATGATGTTCAGGCGGTGCTTTTCCCCGACCGGCGACATCCCGTCCATGGTCTTTTCCCAGAAGGTCGTTGTCGCAGCGGAAGTGATCGTGATGCCACGCTCCTGCTCCTGCTCCATCCAGTCCATGGTGGCCGCGCCATCATGAACTTCGCCGATCTTGTGCGACTTGCCGGTGTAGAACAGGATGCGCTCTGTCGTCGTGGTCTTGCCAGCGTCGATATGCGCCATGATCCCGAAATTCCGGTAGCGGTCGAGGGGGTATTCGCGTGCCATGATAAATTGTCCTCAGGCTTGCAGTGTGACTTACCAGCGGTAGTGGCTGAATGCCTTGTTGGCATCGGCCATCTTGTGGGTATCTTCGCGTTTCTTGACAGCCGACCCGCGCGAGTTGACAGCATCGACCAGCTCGCTGGCCAGACGCTCTTCCATCGTGTTCTCGTTGCGTGTGCGCGCGGCCTTGATCAGCCAGCGGATCGCCAGTGCCTCGCGGCGCGAGGGACGCACTTCGACCGGAACCTGGTAGGTGGCCCCACCAACACGGCGCGAGCGCACTTCGACCGACGGCTTGATATTGTCGAGCGCCTCGTGGAAAACCTCGATGGGCGCGCGCTTCAATTTCGCCTCAACCCGATCCATCGCGTTGTAGACGATGGATTCCGCGACCGACTTCTTGCCGTCGATCATCAGGTTATTCATGAATTTCGACAGAATCATGTCGCCGAACTTGGCGTCCGGCAGGATTTCGCGCTTCTCAGCGGCGTGACGACGAGACATCTGGTACTCTCCTTACTTCGGACGCTTCGCGCCGTATTTCGAACGACGCTGCTTGCGGTCCTTGACGCCCTGGGTGTCCAGCACGCCGCGCAGAATGTGATAACGCACACCCGGAAGGTCTTTGACACGACCGCCGCGAATCAGCACGACCGAGTGCTCTTGCAGGTTGTGCTTTTCACCGGGGATGTAGCTGATGACCTCGTAACCATTGGTCAGGCGCACCTTGGCGACCTTCCGCATGGCCGAGTTCGGCTTCTTTGGCGTTGTGGTATAGACGCGCGTGCATACGCCGCGTTTCTGGGGACACTGCTCCAGATGCTGCGACTTGGAGCGCTTGACTTTCGGCTGCCGCGGCTTGCGGATCAGCTGTTGGATCGTTGGCATTCCGGTTCTTCCCGTTTCAACCCGTGTTACACGGCGCTTGCGCGCCTCTCTCGCATGCGCCGTGCCACAGCACGCAACGCACAAAACCGCTTGCGTCCCTTAGCAAGGACGCCGCGGTGGAATTCCAGAGGATCGGGGCGTTCCGGCCCGGATCATGACCACTACAATTTTGATGCCGACCAGTGCTTGAACAGACGCCAGACCGATCAGATGTTGGGCGTATAGGGGGAGTCGCAGGCCTTGTCAACAGCCGCTGGCCGGATCATGCCTGCGCGCGCAGTGCACGTTTCACCCGGCCTTCGCGATAGAGTGTATAGACCCCTGTCGCCACCACGATCCCGCTGCCGATGAAGGTCAGGAGATCGGGCCATTCGTCGAAGACCAGCCAGCCTGCGACCAGCGCAAACAGCAGTGCCGCATAGCGAAACGGGGCCGCGAAGGTCAACTCGCCTGTGCGCATCGCGAGGATCACGAGGATATAGCCCACGATGATGAACCCTGTCGCCCCGGCAAGCCAGAGCCAGCCCGCTGCAGAGGGCATCGCCCAGACCTCGGTCACGCTGCCCACGACCCCGAACAGCGTCACCCCGAGTGCGGCCGAAAACGCTACCAGCACCGAGGGGATGGTCCGACCCAACATGCGGGTTGTCAGGTCGCGCACAGTAATCATCGCCACAGACATCAGCGCCGAGACGGCATAGATCGTGAAGCCCTCTGCCCCCGGACGCACGATCAGTAGCACCCCGCAGAACCCGATCACGATGGCCGACATCCGCCGCCAGCCGAGCGGTTCCTTCAGCACCAGAAAAGCCGAAAGCGCGACGGTCAGAGGAATGACCTGAAGGATCGCCGTCAGGTTGGCGATGGGCATGTTGAACAGCGCCATCAGGAAGAAATAGGCGGCGGCGGCTTCTGACAGGGACCGCAGCCCCACGAGCACAAGATCTCGGCGCGCAAGCCCGCCCAGTTGCGCACGCACGCGCCACAGCAGATAGCCGAAGAACGCGCTGACCACGATCCCGCGCAGGGCAAGGATCTGGAACATGGGCAATTCGTCGCCCAAGAGTTTCAGGAATACATCATTGATCGTATAGGCCCCGGTCCCCAACATCATGAACAGGGCCGCGCGGATGTTGTCGTCTTTCATGAAAGCAATCTCAGGGGGTCAGCGCCAGCAGATCAGCGCGGGTAAAGGGGAAATGCGCAGCAAGGATACGATCCAGTTCCGCGTCGGAATAGTCCGGGCGCTCGCCCGAGATCAGCGCGTCGGAATCATTGTCGCGATGCACTGTGCGCAGGAAACGCGGGGTCAGCGCCTCGGTATAGCAGTTCCAGCGGGTGTGCACGCGGCGATGATCGGTCGAAAAGATGGTCGGGCGCGCATCAGCAGGCGCGACCATCGCCATGCCGATGCCCAGCGGCAGCTTTTCAATCACGCCGAACAGGCGGTTGCCCTGCGCCGACAACTCCAGAAACAGCCCGTTGTTGAAACAGATTACAGCGGGCGCATCGGCAGGCCCAAGAGCGGCAACATGCGGGCACAGCGATTTCTGAGCGGCGATGCAGTCGCGGCCAAAGGCGTCATCATCATCCAGCCGGATCGTGGCAATGTGGGTCGCGGCGGGCGCGCGGCAGCCCTCGATTGCCAGTTTGGTGGCCTTGTAGTTGTTATAGGGCGGCAGCGCCACAATCCGGGCGTCCTTCAAAGGCGCCAGCAGCGCCTGCAACCTGCTGCGATATGCGGCGGGGAAATCCTCGCCCACCAGCACGGCCAGCGTGAAATCGGGGTCGGTCTGCGCGCGAAGCGACGGCAGGGTCAGCGCCTCGAACAGGGCAAAGCGCCGGTCCAGCCGCGCCGGTTCATAGAGCGTTGCGCGGATTTTCTCCGCCGGCTTGCGATTGATCCTGAAACCAGCCTCGGCGACATAGGAAAACCGGATCACGACAATGACCTGCAGGCGCATGGATGCTGGCATGACGGCTCCTTCACAAGTGCATCTTTTTGCCCGAGGGCGCGACAAAAGAAAAGCCCCCGCGGCGCTTTCGCTGCGGGGGCCTCGCCATGACCTTCGGTTGCCCGAAGATCAGTCGGGCTTCTTGCCAAAGACGATATCCGCCTCGGACATGGGTTTCGGTTCTGGCGCGGCAAGGGCGGCTGCGGCCTCTGCCTCGGCGCGGCGGGCGTCCAGAACCTTGCGGTCCCGGTCCGCTGCGACCTGACGCACCTTGGTCACCACGCCGCCTGTGCCCGCCGGGATCAGCCGCCCGACGATCACATTCTCTTTCAAGCCGACAAGGAAGTCGCGCTTGCCCTGAACCGAAGCCTCGGTCAGCACCCGCGTCGTTTCCTGGAAAGACGCCGCCGAGATGAAGCTGCGGGTCTGCAGCGACGCCTTGGTGATCCCCAGAAGGATCGGCTCCCCCTTTGCAGGCTCCAGCTTGTTGGCGATGGCCTTCTCGTTCATCTCGTCGAACTCGGCCTTGTCGACATGCTCGCCTTTCAAGAGCGTGGTCTCGCCACTGTCGAGGATCTCCCATTTCTGCAGCATCTGCCGCACGATCACCTCGATATGCTTGTCGTTGATCTTCACGCCCTGCAGACGGTAGACGTCCTGCACCTCGTCGATCAGATAGTTGGCCAGCGCCTCGATGCCCAGAATGCGCAGGATGTCATGAGGGGCAGGGTTGCCATCCATGATGTAATCGCCCCGCTGGACGAAATCGCCTTCCTGCACCGGGATGTGCTTGCCCTTGGGGACAAGGTATTCCGCTGGCTCCAGCGTGTCATCGACGGGCTGGATCTTGATGCGGCGCTTGTTCTTGTAGTCTTTCTCGAAGCGGACATAGCCATCGATTTCGCAGATGATGGCATGGTCCTTGGGACGGCGCGCCTCGAACAGTTCGGCCACTCGCGGCAGACCGCCGGTGATGTCCTTGGTCTTGGCCCCTTCGCGCGGGATACGCGCAACCACGTCGCCGGCCTGAATATCCTGCCCGTCCTCGACCGACAGGATCGCATCAACCGACATCTGGTAGGTGATCGGATTGCCCTGCTCGTTGCGCAAGGGCTCGCCACTCTCGGCATCCATCAGGATGACCTCGGGTTTCAGGTCGCCACCTTTCGGGATGGACCGCCAATCCGTCACGATCTTCTGAGTCATGCCGGTTGCATCGTCGGTTTCATCGCGCACCGAGAGGCCCGCGATCAGATCGACAAAGCGCACGCGCCCGGTGGTCTCGGCGATGATCGGCAGGGTATAGGGGTCCCATTCGAACAGTTTCGCGCCGCGCTCGACCTGCATCCCTTCAGTGACAAACAGTTTCGAGCCATAGCCCGGCTTGAAGGTCGCGCGTTCCACATTGTTTTCGTCGATGATCGCAACCTGCATGTTGCGCCCCAGCACGATCAGATCGCCGGTGGCGTTTTCCAGCACGTTGGCATTGCGGAACTCGATCTTGCCGGCGTGGCCCGCTTCCTGGAAGGACTGGCTGCCACCCTGCGCGATGCCCCCGATGTGGAAGGTGCGCATGGTCAACTGGGTGCCCGGTTCGCCAATCGATTGCGCGGCGATGATGCCCACCGCCTCGCCCTTGTTGACCAGCGTACCGCGGGCCAGATCGCGTCCATAGCACTTGGCA
>SLQN01000391.1 GCA_007131465.1 Paracoccaceae bacterium | reverse complement strand
TGAATTCCCGCGTTTACTCTCTGTTTTATCTATATTTTCCTGTCAAGTCTAAAGTAGCATTGTTTAGTCTTGCAAAGTATATGCCGATACCTATATCTATTCGTCAACAGTAACAGCCGGAAAAACAAGCGCATGACAAAACATTCGACCCAATTCGAGCCACAGATGAAAGATCGCGTCATCCTGCGTCGCCCGACCAAGGATGACGGGTCCGAGGTCTGGAAGCTCGTGGCCGCATGCCCGCCGCTTGACCAGAATTCGATGTATATGAATGTCGTGCAATGCGACCATTTCGCCGAAACCTGTGTGCTGGCCGAACGTGATGGCGTCCTTCTGGGCTGGATTTCTGGCCATATCCCGCCCGACAGCCCCGACACGCTGTTTGTCTGGCAGGTCGCCGTGCATGCTGATGCGCGCGGCCTTGGGCTGGGCAAGCGGATGCTCAAAGATATCCTGCGCCGTCCGGCCTGCAAGGCCGTGCAGCAGATGGAAACCACGATCACACGGTCCAACGCCGCGTCCTGGGGGCTGTTCAACAGCTTCGCCCGCGATATGGGCGGCGAACTGTCCGACGCGCCGCATTACGACCGGCACGACCATCTGGACGGGCAGCACGCGACCGAACATCTGGTCACGATCAGCCTGCCCCGCAAGGCACTGCGCATCGCAGCCTGAGCGCGGGTTCCCCCGGCAATTCCCATTCCGATTTCCGACACGAAAGGCGACACACCATGTCGACAACTTCGATGACGACCATCTATTCCCGCCGCGAATCGCAGGCCCGCAGCTATTGCCGGTCCTTCCCTGTCAACTTCATCAAGGCGCAGAATGCGACGATGACCGATGATGCCGGGCGCGACTATACCGACTTTCTCGCGGGGTGCTCCTCGCTGAACTACGGCCATAACGATGCCGACATGAAAACCGCGCTGATCGACCATATCAGCCGCGACGGCGTCACCCACGGGCTGGATATGCACACGGATGCGAAGGAAGCCTTCCTGACCGCGTTCGAACGGCTGATCCTGACCCCGCGCAACATGGACTACAAGTTCATGTTCACTGGCCCCACCGGCACGAACGCGGTCGAGGCCGCGATGAAACTGGCGCGCAAGACAACCGGGCGCGACACGATCATCGCGTTTACCAACGGCTTTCACGGCATGACCATGGGCGCACTGGCTGCAACCGGCAATGCCGGCAAGCGCGCGGGCGCGGGCACGGCGCTGGGCGGCGTGGTCCGCATGCCCTATGAGGGCGCGATGGACGGCATCGATTCGCTGGCGATGATCCGCGCGATGCTGGAAAACCCCTCCAGCGGGATCGATGCGCCTGCGGCGTTCCTGATCGAACCGGTGCAGGGCGAAGGCGGGCTGAACGCCGCCACACCCGAATTCCTGCAAGGGTTGCAGGAACTTGCGCGCGAACATGGCGCGCTGATCATCATGGATGACATCCAGTCCGGCATCGGGCGCACGGGTCCGTTCTTCAGCTTTGAAGGTATGGGCGTGCAGCCCGACCTGATCCCGCTGGCGAAATCGCTCTCGGGGATGGGGCTGCCCTTTGCCGGGCTGCTGATCCGCCCCGATCTGGATGTCTGGAAACCGGCCGAACATAACGGCACGTTCCGGGGCAACAACCACGCCTTTGTCACCGCCCGCATCGCGCTGGAAAAGTTCTGGTCCGATGACGCGTTCCAGCGCCAGACCGAAGCCAAGGCCGCATTCCTGACCCAGCGCCTGCAAGAGATCGCGGCGCATGCTCCCGGCGCCAGCCTCAAGGGGCGCGGCATGATGCAAGGCATCGATGTCGGCGCGGGCGATCTGGCCGCCAATATCTGCGCGACCTGTTTCGAGCATGGGCTGATCATCGAAACCTCTGGCGCGCATGACGAGGTGGTGAAAATCCTCGCGCCGCTGACAATTCCGCAGGCGCAATTTGCCGCCGGGCTTGATACGCTGGAAGCGGCCGTCAAGGCCCAGACGCAACAGCAGATCGCAGCGGAGTAAACACCATGATCGTCAGAGATTTTCACGAGGCCAAGACAACCAACCGCCGCGTCGCTGACCAGAAATGGGAATCGGTGCGCATGCTTCTGGCGGATGACGGGATGGGGTTTTCCTTCCACATCACGACCATCGCCGCAGGCAGCGAACACACGTTCCACTACAAGAACCATTTCGAGAGCGTGTATTGCGTCTCGGGGACCGGCAGCATCGAGGATCTGGCCACGGGCGAGGTGCACGACATCCGCCCCGGCGTGATGTATGCGCTCAACCTGCATGACAAGCACACGCTGCGCTGCAAGACCGAATGCGTCTTTGCCTGCTGCTTCAATCCGCCCGTAACGGGCAAGGAAGTGCACCAGGCCGACGGGTCTTACGCGCTTGAAAGTTCCTGAAACAAGGCGGGCGGGGGCGACAAGCCCCGCGCCTGAAATCACATGACACATACAGTCGAGAAAATCGGCGGCACCTGCATGAGCCGCGCACGCGACCTTGTTGACACACTCTTTCAAGGCGACCGCACACCTGAGCAGAGCTATAACCGAATCTTTGTGGTCTCCGCCTTTGGCGGGATCACGAACATGCTGCTGGAACACAAGAAAACCGGCTCGCCCGGTGTCTATGCCCGTTTTGCCACCGATGACAGCGGCGCAGGCTGGCAGGATGCGCTGAACGATACGGCGGCGCGCATGTGCGCGATCCATGCCGAGATCCTGACCCACGGTGCGGACCGCGACCGCGCCGACGCCTTCGTGCGCGACCGGATGGAAGGCGCGCGCGCCTGCCTGATGGACCTGCAACGCCTTGGCAGCTACGGCCATTTCCGCATCGCACATCAGATGATGACCGTGCGCGAATTGCTCTCGGGGCTGGGCGAGGCGCATTCCGCCTTCGTCATGACGCTCCTGTTGCAGCGCCACGGCCTCAATGCTCGCTTCATCGATCTGTCGGGCTGGCGCGACACGGAAAACCCATCGCTGAAGCAGCGGCTGGATCAGGCGATGGCCGATATCGACCTGAAGACCGAACTGCCCATCGTCACCGGCTATGCCCAATGCACGGAAGGGCTGATGCGCGAATATGACCGGGGCTATTCCGAAGTTGTCTTCGCCAATCTTGCGGCCCAGACCGGCGCGGCCGAGGCGATCATCCACAAGGAATTTCACCTGTCCTCCGCCGACCCGAAAATTGTGGGCGTAGACAACACCGTCAAGATCGGCCGCACCAGCTATGACGTGGCCGACCAGTTGTCGAATCTCGGGATGGAGGCGATCCACCCCAATGCCGCACGCGTGTTGCGCCGCGCCGAAGTGCCGCTGCGCGTCAAACACGCGTTCGAGCCGCAGGACCCCGGCACGTTGATCGGGCCAGAGGGTGGCGCACCGGGTCGGGTGGAAATGGTCACCGGGCTGGAAGTGCAGGCGTTCGAGTTGCACGAACCGGACATGGTGGGTGTCAAGGGCTATGATGCCTGCGCGCTGGCCGCGCTGACGCGCCACAAGCTGTGGATCGTATCAAAACAATCCAACGCCAACACGATCACGCATTTCCTCAGCGGGTCGCTGAAGGCGATCAAGCGCGCCGAGGCCGAGATCCTCGACGCCTACCCAAATGCCACGATCACCCAGCGACCGCTGGCGCTGGTCTCTGCCATCGGCTCGGACCTCAGCGATGTTCAGGTGCTGATGCACGGCCTTCAGGCGCTGGATCAGGCTGGCATCAAGGTCCATGCCGCACAGCAGGGGCTGCGCCGGGTCGAAGTGCAGTTTCTTGTGGGGCGCAAGGATCTGGACGCCGCGATCCGCAGCCTGCACGCCGCTTTCGTGCCCGCGGAGCGGCAGACGACACACAGACAGGCCGCCTGAGCGCGCTGCCATCCACGGACTGCAATGCGCGCCGTCCACCCCGGACTCGCGCGCCACTTTCGCAGCCCCGCCTACAAAACCCGCCCTTCCGGCAGGAATCGCTGCGTCAGCACCGATTCCTGCAACCGCATCAGGCGCTGCGCATTGGCCATATGCTCGGCCATGACCCGGCGCGCTGTCTCGCCCTCGCCCGCGCGCAAAGCCTCCAGCAGGCGCGACTGATAGGCCAGCCCCGAGGACCAGAGTTCATGATTCGGTTGCGCATAAAGCCTGCGCGACACAGTGATGTCCGACAGCATCGTCGCGGTGAACCGGATCAGGAACCGCAGCAGCGGATTGTCCGAAAACTCGGCCAGAAGCGCATGAAAACGCAGTGAGGCGATATGCTGCGCGCGTTCTTCCTCGGCATCCTCTGCCGGGCGGACATAGGCAGACATCACCTCTTTTAGCGCCGCCAGTTCACCCTCCGTCAGCTTTCCGGCCAGCGATGCGGCCAGCTCCGGTTCCAGCGCCGCGCGGATCTGATAGAGGTCATCAATCGTCAGTTGCTGGAAATAGAAATAATTGCCCAGAAGGGCTGTCGCCCGCGCGTCCGAGACCTGATGCACGAACACCCCACCCCCCGGCCCGGTGCGCGATTTCACCAGCCCCTGCGCCTCCAGAATGCGGATCGCCTCGCGGATTGTCCCCTTGGCCATGCCGAAGCGCGCAATCAGATCGGCCTCGGACGGCAGGCGCGCGCCCGGCCCCCAGCCATTTGCCATGACCCAGGACTTGATCGCCTCGGCCACCTGCTGCGGGCGCGACAGGCGCTCAGGGGTCGAGCGGGTGGTGACAGGCGGCAAATTGCTCTCCTTCAACAGCGCGGAGCTGCGGCACATCGCGGCGGCACAGGTCCGATGCGCGCGGGCAACGCCCGGCAAAGGCACAACCCGGCGGCGGGTTCAGCGGGTCGGGCAATTCGCCCGATTGCGCGCCCCCCAGCGGACGGCCCACCACGGGCGCGGAGTCTGCCAGAAGCTTCGTATAGGGATGGCGCGGCGCTGCAAAGACCTTTTGCGCGGGCCCGGTTTCCACGACCGAGCCGAAATACAGCACCGCGATCCGGTCGCTGACCGCCTCGACCACCGCCAGATCATGGCTGATGAACAGATAGGTCAGGGTGAATTCGGCCTTCAGCCTGCCCAGCAGGTTCAAGACCTGCGCCTGCACCGATACATCCAGCGCCGAGACCGGTTCATCCAGGATCAGGATGCGCGGACTGGCGGCCAGCGCGCGCGCAATCCCGATACGCTGCGCCTGCCCGCCGGAAAATTCATGCGGATAGCGGGTCAGGAATTCGGGGCGCAGGTTCACCGCATCGAACAGGTCCGCGATCCGCGCCTCCAGCGCGCGCCCCCGCAGCCCGTGCAACATCCGCAGCGGTGCTTCCATGATCTGGCGGATGGTCTTGCGCGGGTTCAGACTGGACACCGGATCCTGAAACACATACTGGATCAGCCGCCCAAAGGCTGCGGGGTCGGCCCGGTCCAGCGCGCGACCCTCGATCTCGATTGTCCCCGATGTGGGCGGCGTCAGCCCCACCAGCATCCGCGCCAGCGTGGACTTGCCGCAACCAGATTCGCCCACAATGCCCAGCGTCTCGCCGGTCCGCACTTCCAGCGTCACCGGATGTACCGCATGGACCCGCGCGCGCGGCGGACCGATCAGGCGCTTGCCGATATCGAAGGTCTTGGCAAGTGCGGTGGTTTTCAAGGCTACGGTCATGGTGTGACCTCCGGGAACAGGCAGCGCACCTTGCGCGGCCCGCCTTCCAGCCCGATCTCGCCCGTGCGACAAGAGGGGTGTGCCTTGTCGCAACGCGGTGCAAAGGCGCAGCCCGGCGGCAGATCATCCACGGCGGGCGGAAGCCCCGGAATTGCCGCCAGCACGCGCCGCCCCGCGCCCAGTTCCGGCACACAGGCGATCAGCCGCGCCGTGTAGGGATGCGCGGGCGCGGCCAGCACATCGGCGGTCGGTCCGGTCTCGACGATCCGCCCGCCATACATCACCGCCACCCGGTCGCAGAGCTGGCCCACCACCCCGAAATCATGCGTGATGAACAGGATCGCCAGCCCGCGCGCGCGCCGCAATTCGGATAACAGTGCCAGAATCTGCGCCTGCACGGTCACATCCAGCGCCGTGGTCGGTTCATCCGCGATGATGATATCGGGGTCATTGGCCAGCGCCATCGCAATGCCGACCCGCTGGCGCATCCCGCCCGAGAGTTCGTGCGGATAGGCCCGCGCGCGGGCGGCCGCATTGGGGATGCGCACATCTTCCAGCAGCCCGACCGCGCGGCGGTAGGCCTCGGCATGGCTGACGGGGTCATGCACGCGAATCGCCTCGATCAACTGATCGCCGATGCGATACAGCGGATGCAGCGTCGACAGCGGGTCCTGAAAGATATACGCCACCTTGCGGCCCCGCAGGTTGCGCAACAGCCCATAGGGCGCGCCGATCAGATCCCGCCCCTCCAGCCGCACCGCGCCGCCTGTGATCACACCAGGGGGAGAGGCGACAAGCCCCATCACCGACAGCGCCGTCACCGACTTGCCCGACCCGCTCTCGCCGATCAGCCCCAGACATTCGCCGGGCC